>JAFYYE010000112.1 GCA_017557715.1 Pseudobutyrivibrio sp. | reverse complement strand
TGTGTATTTTCTTCAGCTGAGATATTACTTTTATTCTTCTCCATAGTAAAATCCTTTCGAAAAAAAGTATCACCATTCTATCACCTTTTTTGGATGTTATCATCCCAAAAGTATGTATTTGTTCATATTTCAACGTATGTTCACAATATGTTCCCAAAGTTTATTTTTATAATGATAAAATAGGATACTAATTACAAAACTCCTTTTCTATAATTCCGTCTTCCGCAAACGATTGGAATTATCAACCCGGTGGTTACCACCAAGTCAATGAGTAATCTGATAATTCACAAAATTTTCACAGGCATAAGAAATAGTTCTATAAATACTAGAAACGAAGGTTTGTCTATGGCATAATACCTTTTAAAATATTTAATGTAAGTAGAGGTGGAAAAATGAATAACATTGTTTTAATCGGTATGCCAGGAGTTGGAAAGAGCACACTTGGCGTTGTCCTTGCCAAGGAATTAGGATATGAGTTCGTAGACGCAGATTTGCTTATTCAAAAACGTGAAAAGCGTTTGCTAAAGGATATTATTGCAGCTGAAGGCGTTGATGGATTCTTGCAGATTGAAAACGATGTTAATTCAAATATTCAGGTTGATAAGACTGTTATTGCTACAGGCGGAAGTGTAATTTACGGTGCAGAGGCAATGGAGCACCTAAAGTCCATCGGAACTGTTGTGTACCTTAAATTAGATTATGAAACTCTTGATGGCAGATTAGGAAGCCTTCGTGGACGTGGTGTAGTCCTTCGAGAAGGACAAACACTTAAGACTTTATATGAAGAACGCGTACCCCTCTACGAGAAGTACGCGGATGTAATCGTGGATGAACACGGGTTAAATCTAGAAGAAACTTTAGATGTTTTATTAAAAAAGTTGCAGAACGCTTAGCGTTCTGCAACTTTTTTGTACCCAGTTTTTACCAGCCATTTCTGGTCTATGATTTTTACTTCGTCACCAAACTTGATGTGAAGTCTGACTGAAGATGGCTGTTTTTCTATTTCTTTTACAGTGCCTTCTCCAAACTTAGGATGAGATACTGTATCACCAACTTCGTATTTTACTTTTGCATTTTCCATATTTGTGTACATCTTCTGTGTACGATATGTATCAAGCATCTGTACCTGCTTGTGGTCTACATTAGGACGAGTAAGCACAGAATCGTAATCAACCTTCTGGATGCTCTGACCTTCTATATAATAATCAGATGGAATAGCGCCAATAAGTGAACAGCAATATTTCCATGCACTGCCGTGTACACCAGGCTGCCAATTGTATTTTTCAGGGATGTTGATGTGTCTTGTCATGTAGTGAGCATATTCATGCTTATAGAGATTGACTCTGTCAGCCTTTGAAAGCTGTTTGTTCATACAGAAGCCAATAAAGAACAATGAAAACTGGAACTGTTCTTCGTTATCATAAGATGGTGGGAGATAAGAGCCTAAAGCCTTTTCATCCATTCCGAAGGTGATAGGTACCTCGGCACCATTCAAACCAAGCTTGTGATCCAAAACCGAATAAAGAGCGGTTATTTCTGCGCGCAAAACAGGTTCTTCATTGCGCAACAATTGTAGCATATCTTTTTTTGTCATTTGTAACTCCTTAAAACGAAAATCGGAATTCAGTATAGCAATCTAGGGGCATTTTTACAATTACCAGAATGGTTGAATTTGTTAATTATTATGGGTTAATTAATCGTGAATTCATCCGATAACAATAATTGAAGTATGAGCGAAATTATAAAATGAAAAATAAGGGGTGGAGTATGAAAAGTAAGATTATTAAACTAAAAAGGTTTTTAGCAGTAATCTTAGTTATGAGCATGTGGGCTGCAGTGCTAATCAATCCTATGGAAGCAGAGGCTGCCAAGAAAAAAGGAAAAGGTGGGGCCACATATGCAGTGGGAGATAATGTTGCAATCGGATATTTCGATGAGAAGGTTTTGAACTGGACCATTTTGTCATACGATGATTCTACGAAGGTTGCACTTGTAGTATCACGTTGGGCCATGAATACAAAATCAATCTTAGAATATAGAAAGGCAATTGATAATCTATATCGAACCACCCGAACTGCAGCAGGATATGTTAGATGGTCTGAAAACTATTGGCGAGGCTGGTGCAATAAAATATTCTATGAGCAGGCTTTTACCGATGAAGAAAAGGCCATGATTCAAAAGACAACACTAGAAGAGGATGCTGCAAAAGATAGCATTTTGAATTATTATCACGACACTACTCTTGATGCTCAGTATTTGTCTACCAAACAGAAGAACTCTGTAAATATGAGGATTTACAACACACAGACCACCACATCGGACTACGTTTATTTCATGTCTTATGACGAATACAACACCTACAAGGATTCCATGGGAATGGATACAAATAGCTATTGGCCAATTAGGACAAACACCTATGACGACCCAGCCTTTGGGCTTTTTGTCAGGGAATCCAATAAGCTAATTTATCGAGATTACTATTATGTGGGTGATAGCATTAGACCGATAATGAATGTGCGATTAGGTGAAGTGGAAGAGGAGAACAAGGACTCAGATTCATCTGAGAAGAAGGATACTTCTAAGACAGAGAAGACTGAAGATAAAACTACTACAAAGACTGACACATCAAAAAATACTTCCTCAGCCAAGACAACATCAACAAACACTGAAACACCAGCGAAGGCTACCAGCTCTAAGCAGTATGCAAATAATGGAACTAACATCGGAGATATAACTCTTCCAGATGATTCTGATTACTCAATGCGAAATGGTGGAACTGCTCAGGTGGCCATTGATATGGATTACTTGAACAGCACAGATAAGCAATACAATGTCACGTATAAATCATCTGATGCAGCAGTATTTACCGTAGATTCCAATGGCTTGATAACAGCCACGGGAAGAGGCTCAGGAACACTGACAGTGCGAATGACAAAATCAAACGGTAAAATCTACACCATGTCCTGCAGAATAGATATTAACTAAGTACGTATCGCCCTCGGCCATCGAAGTCGGGGGCTTATTTTATAAATATTTTATACTTATTTTATTAGTAATCTACCGCCTAAACATTTATACTATAGAAAGAATAGTAATCCAGTTTAGGAGGACAGATATGTATTACGGTTACGGATATGGTTATGATTGGACAATTATTTTAGTGCTTATTGGAGCAGCTATCAGTGCACTGGCTTCGTTGAATGTGAAGAGCACCTATGCGAAGTATAGCAAGCTAAGAAATTATAGAGGAATCACATCTAATGATGTAGCAGAGCATATTTTACATGCTGCAGGTATTTACGATGTGAGAATCGAAAGAATCAGAGGAAATCTTACAGATCATTATTCACCTACAGAAAAGGTACTTCGCCTTTCAGATGCAGTATATGGACAGACAAGTGTGGCAGCTCTTGGTGTTGCCGCTCACGAGTGTGGTCATGCTATTCAGCATCAGGAGGGATATGCACCACTTAAGCTTCGCTCGGCATCAGTACCTCTTGCAAATATTGGTTCATGGATTTCATGGCCAGTGATTTTAGTAGGACTTTTACTTGGTTATACACCACTTGCTCAGCTTGGAATCTTCTTATTCACATTTGTGGTAGTTTTCCAGTTGATTACACTTCCTGTAGAGTTTGATGCCAGCGCCAGAGCCCTTCGCATCTTGGAGCAGGATCATATCTTAGAGGGTGAAGAGCACGCAGGAGCCACAAAGGTACTAAAGGCAGCAGCTCTTACATATGTCGCAGCATTGTTTGCCACAATCCTTCAGTTACTTAGATTAATTTACATCGTAAATGGCAGGAGAAGAGATTAGTGGTGAATTACCTTAAAAACATCATTAAAGTAAATACTGTTGAAAATCTACAGCCTGACTATCCAGCGGGGACTCTTGTGCTCTCGGACAGCCAGGCTGTTCTTGATGAGTGCGTAAATAGGGACATTCCGGTGGCGGGCTATGAGCATGATGATGTGACAGGTCTTAAATGTGCTAATCTACTTTTGGATGTAGATGACGTGGATGATGAGGTGTTTGAAAACATCTATCGCCGTTGCAAGGACATACCTTGGGATATAGCCAGTACAGAGCGCACCTACATTCGCGAATTTTCAATGGATGATTTGGACGACCTTTTTGCCTTATATGGAAAGCCTGGCATGACAGAATATATGGAGCCACTTTTTGATTATGAGGTGGAGAAGGAATATGAGCACAATTATATTGAGTACATTTATAAGCTTTATGGCTTTGGAATGTGGTTGATTTATGATACAATTACTGATGAACTCATTGGCAGAGCGGGCATCGAAGTTCGCGACACCTGTCAGGGGGAAGGGCAGGCCGAATTAGGTTTTTGTATATCGTCCGATAGATGGAAACAGGGCCTTGCCTATGAGGTATGTTCTAAAATCGTTCAGCTTGCAAGGGATGAATATGGCTTAAAGAGTCTGATAGCCAGATGCGACCCAGAAAACTTAGCAAGCCGAAGGCTTTTAGAAAAATTGGGCTTCAGCCTTCTATATATGCAGGAGGATGGAGACTGTAGGTATTTTATGGAGATATAGGTTATGGATTTAAAGGATTACCAACACGAAGTCGTTGTCACTGATGCGGGGCTTCCTTTCAAGCTTTTTTCTTTTGAGGGAGCAAATGGCAACTATATTCGTGACAAGCATTGGCACAGTTCAATCGAAATTTTTGCAGTATGGGAGGGCAAGTTAGATTTCACACTTCACGACAAAAAGTTCCCTCTTAGCAACGGTGAATTTGTTATTGTAAACAGCAACGAGGTGCATAGTATTTTGGCACCAAACCCTAATAAAACTGTGGTGCTTCAGATTCCACAGGACACCTTTGCAGAGTACTTCACAGACGAGCAGTTTATCTGGTTCTCACACGGAGACAGAGAAACTGACCACCGTGTGTTTACACTCCTTCAGGAAATGTATCTTATTAATACAAACGGAGAAGAGGGCAACAAGCTTCAGGTTCTCAGTTTGTACTATGAACTTTTATATATACTTGTTACCAAGTATCGAAAGTTTAATGTTAATGAAGAGATAGTAAAGAGTAATAAGCAGCTGAAAAAGCTTTCAAGCATTACTCGTTACATGAAGGATCATTACGCTGAGCCACTTTCCCTGGAGATGATGGCAGAGCAGTTTAATTATTCACCTTCATATCTTTCCCGCATGTTCCAAAAGGATGCGGGCATCAATTTCAAGGATTACCTTCTTGGCATCCGCCTAGAGCATGCTGTACGTGAATTAGAGGAAACAGGCGGCCAGATTGTAGATATAGCACTTGGCAATGGTTTTCCAAATTCCAAGGCTTTCTCAAATGCCTTCAGGGAGAAGTACGGTGTGCTTCCTAGTGAGTATAGGAAAACGAAGTAAATTGTTGGTTGACTTTGATGTTTCACTAAGCTACAATCAACTCAATTGAATAGTATCTTCAGGGCAGGGTGCGATTCCCTACCGGTGGTATAGCCCACGAGCCGCAAGGCATGATTCGGTGTGATTCCGAAGCCGACAGTATAGTCTGGATGAAAGAAGATGATAGGTTTATTTGGTGAACTTTATTTGCTCTGGGATTTTATATCTCAGAGCATTTTTAGTTTTAGGGATAAACTATATTTTGGCCTTGGAGAAATCCAAGGTCTTTATATTTGGGAGGAAAGCGATGGAAGAAAAAGAGTACATGCAGCGAGCCATTGAGCTTGCAAAACTAGGTGCGGGATTCGTAAATCCGAATCCAATGGTGGGAGCGGTAATTGTAAAAAATGAGAAGATTATTGGCGAAGGCTATCACAAAAAGTATGGTGAATTACACGCTGAGCGAAATGCATTGAGAGATTGTTCAGAGTCTCCAGAGGGTGCCACTATGTATGTGACGTTAGAACCATGCTGTCATTACGGAAAGACACTACCTTGTACTGAGGCAATTATCGAAAGTGGAATTACGCGAGTGGTAATAGGAACACTAGATGTAAATCCAGTGGTTGCTGGTAAGGGTGCAAATATTCTCATGGAATACGGTATCAAAGTGGAAGTGGGATTACTTGAGAAGGAATGTAAAAAGCTGAATCGAGTATTCAACAAATACATGTCCACCAAGTTACCTTATGTAGTGATGAAATATGCCATGACTGCTGATGGAAAGATAGCCACAACAACAGGGGAATCAAAGTGGATAACAGGAGATGAAGCCAGAGAGAATGTGCATAGGCTTCGAAAGAACTTGTCAGGAATTATGGTGGGGGTAAGCACTGTGATTCTGGATAATCCAAGTTTGGATTGCAGATTAGATGAACTAAGTATTAATCCTGTAAGAATAATTTGCGATTCGTATTTACGAACTCCATTAGATTCTAATCTTGTAAAGACTGCAGGTAAAATTCCAACTATCATTGCAACATCATCGGAAAATAAAAAAAAGGTCGCTGAGTATGAAAAATTAGGTTGTACAGTTGTAAAAATTGGAAAAACAGAGAATGGCATTGATTTGAATGAACTGATGGTAGAAATGGGAAAACAGGGCATTGATAGCATTCTCTTGGAAGGGGGCGGAACACTAAATTACAGCGCATTAGAAAGCAAAATAGTGGATGAAATTCACATCCACATGGCTCCAAAGATTTTTGGAGGTAGCAGCAAATCACCGGTGGAAGGTCTTGGAATATCTGATATAAACAAGGCTATCAAACTAAATCCTATCAGTACTAGTTGGGCAGGGGAAGATTTAATCATAGAAAATGAGGTGATTTATTAATGTTTACTGGAATTGTGGAAGAGCTTGGTAAAGTACAAAGAATCACCCAAGGAAGCAAACAGCAGAGAATATCCATAGGTTGTAGCAAAATTCTTGAAGATATCCACATGGGAGACAGTATCGCTGTTAATGGCGTTTGCCTGACAGTGGTGGAGTATGGCAGCAAAGGATTTTCAGCAGATGTGATGAATGAGACATTTTCCCGCTCCAGCTTGGGTTCACTTGCTGTTGGAAGCCCAGTGGATTTGGAAAGAGCAATGGCTGCAAATGGTCGATTTGGCGGGCACATAGTAAGTGGTCATATCGATGGCACAGGCACTATAAAAAGTATAAGGCAGGATGGCAACGCAGTCTGGTTTGAGATTAAGACTGACAGGAAAATTCTTGATGGAATCGTTGAAAAAGGCTCCATTACCATAGATGGAATCAGCCTGACAGTGGCAGGGGTAACTCATGACAGCTTTAAGGTAAGCATCATACCACACACCTTAAAAGAGACAGTTTTAGGCCATAAGAAAATAGGCGACATAGTCAATCTGGAAAATGATGTGGTGGGCAAATATATAAAGAAGCTTTTAGGAAGGGAAGAAAAATGCGAAGAGAGTCGATTGAAAGAGCTATTGATGATTTGAAAAATGGCAAGGTCATCATGGTCATGGATGATGAGGGAAGAGAGAATGAGGGAGATTTTATTTGTGCAGCAGAGTTTGCTACCACAGAAAATGTAAATCTTATGGCATCAGTGGGAAAGGGGCTTATCTGCATGCCAATGAGTGAGGAGCTTTCTTATAAGCTTGCATTGCCACCTATGGTAAAACACAACACGGATAATCACGAAACCGCATTTACGATCTCTATCGACCATGTGGACACCACAACAGGCATATCAGCGGCAGAGAGAGGTCTTACAGCAAGACGTTGCGTCAGCGATGATGTGAATCCAATGGACTTCAGAAGGCCAGGTCACATGTTTCCACTTGTTGCAAAGGAAGGTGGAGTTATTGAACGTCCAGGTCACACTGAGGCTACGGTAGATTTAATGAAGCTGGCAGGACTTAAAGAGTGTGGTCTTTGTTGCGAGATTATGGCAGAAGACGGCAGTATGATGCGCGGGGAAGCACTTCGCAAGTTGGCGGAGGATATGGGGATAACCTTTATTACTATCCCAGAGCTTGTGGAATACCGAAAGGTTTATGACAAGCTGGTGGAGTGCGTATCTATTGCAAAAATGCCTACGCGTTATGGGGAGTTCAAGGCTCATTGTTATATCAACAAGATTACTGGAGAACACCATGTGGCCCTTGTAAAGGGAGATATTAGCGATGGCGAGAACGTTCTTTGTCGTGTTCATTCGGAGTGCCTTACAGGTGATGTATTTGGCTCTATGAGATGTGACTGTGGTCAGCAGTTTGATGCAGCAATGAAAGCAATAGAGGCAAATGGAAGAGGAGTTCTTCTATATATGAGACAGGAGGGCAGAGGTATCGGCTTGGTAAATAAGCTGAAGGCATACAAGCTTCAGGATGAGGGCATGGACACCCTTGATGCAAACATCGCCCTTGGTTTCCCTGGAGATTTAAGAGAGTACTATACAGGAGCACAGATATTACGCAATCTTGGAATTCATTCGCTGGAACTTCTTACCAATAATCCAGACAAGGTATATCAATTAGAAGATTACGGAATGGAAATCAGCAGAAGAGTTCCTATTGAGATAGAAGCAAATAAATATGACATATTTTATCTAAAAACAAAGAAAGCCCGCATGGGACATATTTTGGAGGTATAGAATAATGAAAGTATATGAAGGAAAACTAGTATCACAGGACATCAAGGTAGGCATCGTCGTTGCCCGTTTCAACGAGTTCATCACATCAAAATTATTAGGTGGAGCCATTGATGGCCTTAAGCGTGAAAATGTAAAGGAAGAGGATATCGAAGTGGCATGGGTGCCAGGAGCATTTGAAATCCCACTTATAGCAAAGAAGATGGCAGATAGTAAAAAATATGACGCTGTAATTTGTCTTGGCGCAGTAATCCGCGGTGCAACATCTCACTATGATTATGTTTGTTCTGAGGTTTCAAAGGGGGTAGCGCAGGTAAGCATGAGTGCAGGAATCCCAGTTATGTTTGGCGTCCTTACTACAGATACAATCGAGCAGGCTGTTGAACG
>JAFYYE010000111.1 GCA_017557715.1 Pseudobutyrivibrio sp. | reverse complement strand
TTTGCTTCCTTCTTTGCGGCTTTATCCGCTTTCTTGTCGGCTTTTTCCTGTTCAGCGTCATCTACAGCTGGTGCTGCTACTTCTTCAGGTGCCTGTGCTTCTGTTACATCTGCCATAACTTACTCATCCTCTTTTTCTGTGTTAAAGTACGTATAACTTACCAACTCATCTGTAATCTTACTTTCCTCACGGTCAAGCTCATCAAGAAATTCTTCGAATGCATGCTCTCTAAGCTTCTCATGCATTTTTCGCTCCATCATAACAGAATTCAGCCTCTTTCTGGCTGTCTCCATTGCTTTTTGCGCCTTTGACACCTCTATCATTTGATCTCTGAGTGCCACTTTCATGGAGGTAATTGCACTTTTACAGGTCTTAATAGCTTTGATGTCAATGTCACCAACTGAAAGTTCCTTCAGCTGTCTTTCATAGCCAGCCTGTTTTATCATTAACTTTCTTAGCTTATCCTGTTCCTCATTAAATCGAGCTGTAGCCATACCAAAATTTGCCTTTTCCTGCTCCTCGATTTTTTGTTTTAGCTCCAGGATATTTTGCATTCGATAAATGAACTTAGCCAATGAAAATCACCTCTTACTCAGCAAATATAGCTGTCATCTGCTCAATTATTTCATCGTAGTCGAATTTATCATGTGTAGCCTGCAACAAAAATTCATTTACTGCATCAATTTTCTGTATCGCATAATCAATAGATTTATTGGAACCATTTTTATATGCTCCAATATTTATCAAATCCTCGGCCTCCTGATAGGTTGCTAGAACATTTTTAAGCTTTCCAGCAACTGCCTTATGTTCTGGAGTTGCTACAGCGGACATAACTCTGGAAATAGACTGTAATACATCTATTGCAGGATAATGATTCTTTTGTGCCAGCTTTCGGTTAAGTACTATATGACCATCCAAAATTGAGCGAGCCGTATCTGTGATTGGCTCATTAAAATCATCACCATCAACAAGTACTGTATAAAGTCCTGTAATAGAGCCCACATTAGAATTGCCTGCTCGCTCCAAAAGTCGAGGCATCTCAGAATAAACTGATGGAGGATATCCTCTAGTAACAGGAGGTTCACCTGATGCCAAGCCTATTTCACGCTGTGCCATAGAAAAACGAGTTAAGGAATCCATCATTAGAAGAACATCCTTCCCCTGATCTCTAAAGTACTCCGCAATGGCCGTAGCAGTAAGAGCAGCTTTTTTTCTAATTAAAGCCGGTTTATCTGATGTTGCACAAACAACTACAGAACGAGCCATACCTTCAGGTCCCAAGTCATTTTCAACGAACTCTCTAACCTCACGTCCTCGCTCTCCAATAAGAGCTATAACATTTATCTGAGCCTTTGTATTTCTTGCAAACATACCCATCAAGGTAGATTTTCCTACACCAGAGCCTGCAAAAATACCAATTCTTTGCCCTTTGCCAACAGTGATTAATCCATCAACCGCCTTAACTCCCAAAGACAATGGTTCTTTAATAATTACCCTTGCCATTGGATCTGGCGGATCTGCTTCTGCTGGATACTCAATTAATCCTTCAAAATCAGTTAAATCATCTACGTCAGAAGGCACTCCCAGTCCATCCACTAGATGACCAAGGAGCTGGTCGCCAACAGCCACTCCTAATGGGTGTCCAGTGTTTTCAACCATGCATCCAACTCCGATACCTTCCACATTCTCATAAGGCATCAAAAGCAGACGCTTGTCCTTAAACCCGACAACCTCTGCTTTTATTCTCTGGTCAGAGCCCTCAACGATAATTTCACACAAATCACGTAGCTTAGCTTCTGGCCCCACTGATTCAATTGTAAGTCCTACAACTTTTACAACTTTGCCAAGAGATTTAAAGTAATCCTTCTCTGTCAGCTGCATTAATAATCCCTGGTCCACTTTGCCTCCTAGCTTAGAGCTCTGATTTCCCTGATAAGATTATCCAGCTCTGTATCTATGCTACAATCAAAAACACCGCCATCTGTCTCAATAATACACTGACTGTCATTAAGAAGTGGATCTGCAATAATATCTAACCCTACTTCTGCACCAACCTTTCCCTGTATCTCATCTTTTTTGCTTTTTATGAATTCAGCATTGGCATCGCTAACCTTAATCTGCATTTGTCCAGTGCGTTCTATTTTCATAATACAATGGTCAAGCAAATGGTATATAACATCCTTTTTTCCAGAAAGTTCTGCAGCAAAAACATGCTCAAATACAGGAATGCACATTTCTACTATCTCTCTTTCCATTCCCATTTGCATTTCCATATATTCATTTCTAATGCGTTCCAATTCAGCCTGCATGTCGTTTTGAGCATCCTGAAGTTCACGAGCGGCACGCTGGGTTCCTTCGTTATAGCCCTCCTTTTCCCCATCCTGTCTGGCAAGATTACGCATAGCATCAGCATTTAATTGGGCTGCATTTATAATTTCCTCTGCCTGAGCATTGGCATCATCAATAATTCTCTGTGCCTCTTCGTGAGCCTCTGCCAAAATTTCCTCTTTGGCAGGACCATAATCCACCGGCTCCTCCTCTTCCTGCATAATTGTATCAGCAAGTCCAAGGAACTCATCCGGATCAACGCCCTCTGGGATTTCTGCCCCAGACTCTCTCATAGCTTCTAACCGACGTTCTCGCTCTTCTTCTAAAAGCCTAGCTTTATAAGCCTTTTCCTGCTTCATAATAAGCTCCTTAGCCAAGGCATTAGAATCAATTACTAATTCATCAGTCTCACCAGTCTCTTCATCTGGTTCGTTGGGCTTAACCAAAAAACCATAGATGACATTGTTACTAGACAATGAGCTCATCTCCGCCTCCTCTTGAAATTACAATCTCTGCTGAATCCTCAAGCTTTCTAATAATACCAACTATCTTCTGCTGAGCTTCTTCAACATCCTTCATACGTACAGGACCCATGAATTCCAT
>JAFYYE010000110.1 GCA_017557715.1 Pseudobutyrivibrio sp. | reverse complement strand
TTTAACTTAGCCCACTGTTCTTCTTCAGTAAGCTTGTTTCCAATTTCACATGAAGCTAATCCACACTGAGGGCTTAAGTATAATCTTTCAAGAGGAATTTACTTGGCTGCTTCGTAAATACGTTTTTTAATAGTTTCCTTGTCTTCAAGCTTAGGAGTTTTTGTAGTAATAAGACCAAGGACAACCTTCTTATCAGGTGAAACCTTTGCAAGTGGTGCAAATCCACCTGAGCGGGCATCATCATACTCTAAGAAAAGAGCATCTACATTTTCCTTCGCAAATACGTAATCTGCAACAGAATCATATGGACCACTTGTAAAGAAAGTAGAGTGGTAGTTGCCTCGGCAAATGTGTGAGGTGATTACCATATCAGCAGGCTTGTTTTCAAGGGCAAGATTGTTTACCTGAAGGAGCTGCTTCTTTACTTCTTCAATATCAATTCCAAGTGAAGCGTATCTTTGCTTTGCAGCATCACCTACAATTGCACCCCATGTACAGTCATCAAACTGAAGGTTGCGGCAGCCTGCCTCGTAGAACTGATTGATAACGTCCTGGTAAGCAACACCAATATCCTGGATTAGTTCTTTGTTTGTAGGATAGAACTTTCTTGTGGTCTCATAGTTTGCTGGAATAATCATCTGCTGGAATGTCTGGGCAGGTGCTGGGATTGTGTATTTTGCAACTGTGTTCTCATCCTCAAATTGCTTAAGGAATTTAAAATACTCAACGAATGGATGAGCCTTAGCCTTGATTTTTCCCACAAGATAAGTGTCATCTAAAAGGGCAAGTTCTCCGTTGAAGCTGACGCCTCCACCATTATTTTCATGGGCTACGCCTTCAAGTCCCCACATGAAATCAAGATGCCAGAAGGTTCTTCTGAATTCACCATCTGTGATTATGTGATAGCCAAGTTCCTTTTGCTTAGCTACAACCTTTTCAATTTCTCTGTTAACTACATGCTCATAGGCAGATTCTGCAATTTTTCCCTCCTGGAAGTTTGCCTTTGCCTCCTTTAAAGCCTGTGGTCTTAAAAAGCTTCCTACAAAATCGTATTTGTAAGGTGTTTGTAATTTACTCATAATAATGTCTCCCTTTCTCCTTGTTGTCGCGTGTTTGTTGAAATGGATTATATGCCTAGTGAGTAAATAGGTAAAATATGAAAAACAGGGGGATAGCCATAGATAAAATCTATAATAAAGAGTATAATTAGAAAAAATCTATGATACGGGAGAAGAATAATGACCCTAAAACAGCTTAGATACGCAGTAACTGTGGCGGATACTGGGAATATAACAGAGGCAGCAAAGAAGCTTTTTATCGCCCAGCCCAGTCTTACGTCTGCCATCAGAGAATTGGAAAGTGAATATCACATTACGATTTTTAATCGCTCTAACAAGGGAATAGAAGTAACTCCCGAGGGGGATGAGTTTTTAGGTTATGCAAGGCAGGTACTGGAGCAGACTGACCTTATAGATGAAAGATATACTGGTAAAGCTTCAGGAAAACAGAGATTTTGTGTATCTGCCCAGCACTATTCATTTGCGGTGGAGGCCTTTGTAGAATTACTGAAAAGAGATGGTGGGGATAAGTATGAGTTTCATATGAGGGAGACTCAGACCTACGACATTATCGATGATGTGACTCATCTTAGAAGTGAGATTGGAATCCTCTATTTGAATAGCTTTAATGAGACCGTTATAAGAAAGACTCTTAAGGATAATGGCCTGACATTCCACAGTCTTTTTAAGGCTAAGCCCCATGTGTTTATTGGAAAGGATAGCCCACTTGCAAAGAAGAAATCGCTTACTTTGGAGGATTTAAAGGCATACCCACGTCTTTCCTATGAGCAGGGTAGTCACAATTCCTTTTATTTTTCCGAGGAGATTCTCAGCACAGTGGATTGCGACAAAGAGATTATTGTAAGAGACAGGGCCACCCTTTTTAATATGCTTATTGGTCTGAATGGTTATACAATCTGTAGCGGTGTCATCAGCGAAGAACTAAATGGACCAAGTATTATTGCAAAGCCCCTGAAGGTGGATGACTATATGGAGATTGGTTATATCCTTCCAAATGGAATCAATACATCCCAGCTTACTGAAAACTATATAGAGATGCTGAAAGCCAGCTGTAAATAAGTGGCAGACATGCTAAATGCATGTCTGTCCCTTTTTATTTATAAAGAATTGCGTCTTTTTTAGATATCAGAAATGAAGTAGTATCTATAGCAATATCCCGGCCGGATTTTATCGTATATACGAATTGAATTATTACAAATCTTTGGAGGATAATGCAATGAGTGAAAGTACTACAGAAAGATATGAGCTAAATAAACAGTTGGCGCAGATGCTTAAGGGCGGAGTAATCATGGATGTTACAAATGCTGCCCAGGCCAAGATAGCGGAGCAGGCAGGAGCCTGTGCTGTTATGGCTCTTGAGAGAATCCCAGCAGATATCAGAGCTGTCGGTGGAGTGGCAAGAATGAGTGACCCACGTCTTATTAAGGAAATTCAGGATGCCGTTTCAATTCCTGTTATGGCAAAGTGC
>JAFYYE010000109.1 GCA_017557715.1 Pseudobutyrivibrio sp. | reverse complement strand
GATATATGGCATGAAAGAATATTTCATTAATATTTGAAAAGACTTCTAAACGTACCCGTTGTTCATTTGATGTGGCAGCCTACGAAATGGGAGCAAACGTAACATATCTTGATCCATCAGGTTCTCAGATTGGAAAGAAGGAATCTATTGCTGACACTGCAAGGGTTCTTGGCAGAATGTATGATGGAATAGAATATCGTGGATTTGAGCAAACAATCGTAGAGGATTTGGCTAAATATGCAGGAGTTCCTGTATGGAATGGTCTTACAAATGAGTCACATCCTACGCAGATGATTGCAGATATGATGACGATTAAAGAGCATTTTGGAAAACTTTCTGGAATAAAGTTTGTATATATGGGTGATGCCCGTTATAATATGGGTAACTCACTTATGGTGACATGTGCAAAGCTAGGAATGGATTTTGTGGCTTGTACAAATAAAAAGTATTTCCCAGAAACTTCATTGGTGCAGCAGTGCCAGGATTTTGCAAAGCAAACCGGTGCTACAATCACTTTGACTGAAGATGTAGCCGAAGGCTGCAAGGATGCAGATGTAATCTATACAGATGTATGGGTATCAATGGGCGAGCCTGATGAGGTATGGGAAGAACGAATAAAGGAGCTTTCACCATATCAGGTTAATGCAGCTGCATTCGCATATGCAAAGACTGATGCAAAGTTCATGCATTGTCTACCAGCCTTCCACGATTTAAATACAACAATCGGCAAGGAGATTCATAAGAAATTTGGAATCGATTGCATGGAGGTTACAGACGAAATTTTTGAAAGTGAGCGTTCAATTGTCTTTGATGAGGCAGAAAACAGAATGCACTCTATCAAAGCAGTTATGTACGCAACATTAGGAAATGCTTAGAGATATCAGATACGAATATTATGAATCTGTGGATTCTACAAATGATAGAATAAAGATGCGAGCCCATGAGGATGAAACTCAGGGGCTCGTTATTTCGGCTGGAGAACAGACAGCAGGAAAAGGACGCATCGGCAGAAAATGGGAATCTCCAAAGGAAGAGTCGATTTATACGTCGCTTCTTCTTAGGCCTGATGAGCTGTCGGTGGAATCTGTATCTACCATTACGGTGGTGGCAGCTATGGCAGTCAGGGATGCTTTATATCGTAAATACGGATTGAGTGGCCAGATAAAATGGCCTAACGATATTGTGTTAGATGGGAAAAAAATCTGTGGCATTCTTACTGAGATGGAGATGCGTGAGGGTAAAATCTGGTACGTGGTTGTTGGTATTGGAGTAAATGTTCATAATAAAGATTTCCCAGAGGATATTTCTTTTAAGGCGACATCAGTAGATTTGGAACTGGCGAAAATTGGCGCTGGTCAGGGTCACAGAAAAGAACTTACAACAGAAATATGGAATAGTTTTGAAAAATATTATAATATCTTCATTAGGACACAAGATATGACTGGTCTAAAGGAAGAATATGAAAAGTATCTTGCTAATCGCGGCAATCGTGTTAGAATAGAAGACCGTGAGAACTCCTACGAAGCAACAGCTATCGGTATTAATAATCGAGGTGAGCTTTTAGTAGATGTTGATGGTGAAGAAAGGGTAATCCGTACTGGAGAGGTTTCGGTGCGAGGAATATATGGGTACGTATAAATGGAAGAAGTAGTTTTATGTGGCGCTAGCTGCTACACAAAGAAATTTTATTTAAATCCAGATTTTAATGGTTTACCACCTATGATTAAGGATGAACTTAAGATATTATGCGTAATGTATACTGAGCAGGTTAGCGGTACTATCCAGATGGTATACGAAGAGGATGGTTCCCTTAGAATAGATGTAGACCACAACGAGAATGATTTCATGTATGATGAGATTGGTTCGGCTCTTGAAGTAAAGAGAATGCAGAGAGAAAGAACAGAGCTTTTCGAGGCTCTTGAGACATATTATAAAGTAGTATTCTTAGGCGAGGGAATGTAAAATGTTACTTACAATTGACGTTGGAAATACAAATATTACATTAGGTGTGTTTGATGGTGATGAGCTTTTAGGAAGCTTTCGTGTAACCACAAAGATTAACCGTACATCAGATGAATTTGGAATTACTTTCCGAGAGATTCTTCGTTCAAATGATTTGGATTATTCAAAGATTAATGATGTTATTATCGCATCAGTTGTGCCTAATGTAATGCACTCTCTTACAAGTTCTATTATTAAGTATTTTGATATTCAGCCAATTATTGTTGAGGCTGGTATTAAGACTGGTATTAGAATTGCTACAGAAAATCCAAAGCAGATTGGTGCAGATCGTATTGTAGACGCAGCAGGTGCATATGAATTATATGGAGGACCAGTGCTTGTACTTGATTTTGGTACAGCTACTACTTACGATTTAGTAGATGCTAATGGAGCATTTGTTTCAGGTGTTACAGCACCTGGTATCCGTATCAGCGCAAAGGCTCTTTGGGAAGATGCTGCAAAGCTTCCTGAAATCGAAATCAAAAAGCCTGAGAAGATTCTTGCAAAGGAGACAATTTCTTCTATGCAGGCAGGTCTTGTTTATGGTCAGATAGGTCAGACAGAGTACATTGTAAAGCACATGGTTCAGGAAAGTGGATATGAGAATGTTAAGGTTGTGGCAACAGGTGGTCTTGGAAATCTCATCGCCAGTGAAACACAGTGCATTGATATCTACAATCCAAACCTGACACTTTACGGAATGAAGTTTATTTACGATAAGCAGAAGAGATAATTAATGATTGAAAAATTACAAATAGGAAACGTAACTTTAGAGAATAATTTGATTTTGGCACCAATGGCAGGCGTAACAGACCTGCCATTTCGTTTGTTATGCAAAGAACAGGGAGCTGCTCTTTGCTGTATGGAAATGGTTAGTGCTAAAGGAATCTTATATAACAATAAAAATACAGAAAGTCTTCTTACTGTTGATGAGCGTGAGCGACCTGTCAGCCTTCAGCTTTTTGGCTCAGACCCAGAAATAATGGGAGCTATGGCAGCTAAAATTGAGCATCGAAATTTTGATATTCTTGATATCAATATGGGATGTCCTGTGCCAAAGGTCGTAAACAATGGTGACGGCTCTGCTCTTATGAAAAATCCTGTGCTTGCAGGAAAGATTATTGAAAGTATGGTAAAGGCCATAGAAAAGCCTGTTACTGTAAAGATTAGAAAAGGTTTTGATGAAGAGCATATAAATGCTGTTGAGATGGCACATATCGCTCAGGAATCTGGCGCAGCAGCTGTAGCTGTTCACGGAAGAACTCGCGAGCAGTACTATTCAGGTAAAGCTGATTGGAGCATCATTGCAGATGTTAAAAATGCTGTTTCCATTCCAGTTATTGGTAATGGAGATATCCTTGACGCAAAGGATGTTATTGCTATGAAGGAGCAGACAAACTGCGATGGATTTATGATTGGAAGAGGAGCTCAGGGTAATCCTTGGATATTCCACCAGATTCTCCATTATTTTGAAACAGGAGAGTTAATCGGAAAGCCACCAATGGAAGAGATGGTAAAAACCATGCTTCGTCATGCAAAGCTACAGATTGAATTCAAGGGTGACTATCTTGGAATCAGAGAAATGCGCAAACATGCAGCATGGTACACATCAGGATATAAAGGTGCCAGCAAGCTTCGTGGAAGAATAAATGATGTTGAATCATACGAAGAGTTAGAGGCACTTTTTGAAGAATTTATGAAACAATATGGGAATTCTTGACATCAATATGTGGGTGGCTTATAATTCAAAAAGTTACTACGAATAATAAGGATTTTTAGCTATAAAATCCGTTCAAAAATATATCCGAACAGAGAGGAAAAATTATGGAAGCAAAGAAGAATTTACTTACAGCCGAAGGACTTAAGGTATTAGAGGATGAGCTTGAGGATCTCAAGGTCAATAAACGTAAAGAAGTATCTCAGAAGATTAAGGAAGCCAGAGAGCAGGGCGACCTTTCAGAAAATGCAGAGTACGATGCAGCTAAAGATGAGCAGAGAGATATCGAAGCTCGTATCGAAGAAATCGAGAAGATTTTAAAGAACGCTGAGGTCGTTACAGACGAGCACGACACAAAGAACATTAACATTGGTTGGACAGTTACACTTCTTGATGTAGAGTTCGATGAGGAAGTAGAGTATAAGATCGTTGGTTCTACAGAGGCTAACAGCCTTAAGGGCAAGATTTC
>JAFYYE010000108.1 GCA_017557715.1 Pseudobutyrivibrio sp. | reverse complement strand
TAAAAACAGCCACCCTGCAATAATACCACAATCCATGTATGACATGGTACAGGAGCTCATACAAACCAGGAACAAACCGACAGGGCTGCAGGTTGGAAATACGCGATACTGCAGCAAATACAGATACAGCGGCATACTGGTATGTGGAAACTGCTTCTCAAGATTAAGAAGGCACGTAAGAAAATACGGTACCGGAAAGAAGGTAGCATCTTGGGCTTGCCCCGAACTTATTAAGGAAGGACGAAGTAAATGCGATTCGCATCATGTCCGCGAGGATGTCCTGGATAAAACATACAATGCCGCATTTGAAGAAATGATCGGTGCGATAGATGAGATCGTCGCAGAGATTGAGGAGACAATAGATACAGAAGCTGAAAAGGAAACTAAAATACAAACTGAAAAAATCGAAAATGAGATACTTGAAATACAGAAGCGCATAATGGCGATACACAAACAATACTCAAAAAAGAAGATATCAGAAACTGAATACTACGAGCAAATTGAAACCAGCACAAAAGAACTAAGAGACGCGGAAAAAAGGCGTGAGCTGCTGGTCGGTGAAGCCACAAAACAAGCAGAAGTACGACTGAGACTAAAGACCATAACATCGGTATGTGACGCAGGCGGAATAACGGCCATAGATGATAACATGGTAAGAGCGATAACCGAATACATAGTAGTAAACGATGACGGCATAGAGATACACTTAAAGTGCGGAGCCGCAATAACAAAAGAATATGTGAAATGAGGATACAGAAAAACCGTGAGGCTGATGATTATGCAGTTTCACGGTTTTTTCGCTTTTGGATTGAAATTTCGAGGATTTTGTGGTATAATCATTAGAAAGATAAATCGGAATTTATGGAGGTGTTGATATATGGATTTGAAAGATGTGAGTACACAGTCAGCAGAAATAAGAAGCCGCTATCATGATTTGGAAAGGCAGATTCACGGCTCTGTCTGGTCGGTGGAAGAAGATGCGTTAGCTTTTCTGACTGATGCTGGATTGGTCGGAAGATTTACGATGGATAATCAGGGACGCTGGCCAAGTGAAGATAAAGAACTGCTTCCTTCCAAGATTGGCGAATGTGTCTGGTGGTTGGCCGTTCTTGCCGAAAGAATGGAGTTAGACTTTGCAGATTGTGTAGAGCAATTCCTTAATGAACGGTTGACGGCTTTAGAGTGATAAATTCAAATTTGTAGGGAAGTTTAAAGTTAAATGAACGACATTAATTTTAGAATTACAAATGATGGAAATGAACAAGATATAAACGATATATTTAATATGCTCAAGGCATTCAACTTAAGTAATCGAGAAGAGTCTCAAAATGTTCCTATTGGCATTTTTTATGAAGATGATAATGGCAAAAAGTTAGCAGGCCTTACAGGTGAAACCTTTGGTAATTGGCTATGTATACACTATCTTTTCGTAGAAGAACGCTTGAGAAAAGAAGGAATTGGTAGTGAATTATTATTGGCCGCAGAAAGAGAAGCTAAAGAACGAGGTTGTAAATATGCTTTTGTTGATACCTTTTCATTTCAGGCGCCACAATTTTATATAAGACATGGTTATGAAGAAGTATTCACTCTCGATGAATATCCTTATACAGGAAAACGATACTACTTCACAAAAGAGTTGTAAGAATGGATAAATTAGAAATTATTAAAGAACTGAATAGATTTCCATATAGTAAAGATAACTATTGGCTTCTTACAGGTGGTGCTATGGTACTATATGGGATTAAGGAACAGACATCTGATATTGATCTGGGGTGCAATAAAAAGATGGCTGACATGCTAGAACATGATGGCTACCTTTTCAACCTATCAGAAAGTGGTAATAGACATTTTAAATATGGTGATTGTATCGAGGTTTTTGAAAACTGGATAAATGATACAGTTACTGTGCTTGAAGATATACCTGTAATTACAATTGCTGGGCTCATCGAAATGAAAGAAGAACTTGGCAGAGAAAAGGACTTTAAAGATATAGCAATAATAGAAGAATACTTGGGTTAAGCAACTTTGAATTTGTAGAAATCTAACAATTGAATAGTGAACATAACATTGAGCAGTTATCGAAAGACAGCTGCTCTTTTTCTATACCATTTTGGTTGAAAAATTATTATTAAAGGAGGTAGGCTGTGAACTACGAAAGAACTAAAAATCAAATTTGAGATTTTCAATTTGATCATCTATCGACATAGATGGTTGAAGGTGTTTCAAAATAGTAATCTCCCTTAAATTAAAATGACCCGACGTGGTCCGCATTGTTAAGAGGCGTGTCGGGTACTGTTGCTATTATAATACACTAGGCTGCGATTAAAAGCAATCGCTATATTATAGGGCACGAGATGTCGAAAACGTTGATTTATGGTGATTTGTAAAATATCAAAAACTATGGGCTCTATACTCAGAAGGTGTCTCACCAAAAGCTTTCAAAAAGCAACGATTGAAATAGCTGATATCGTTAAATCCGCAGGAATAAGCAATGTCAGCAATCGGCATATAAGGGTTGTTAATTAACTCATCTTTTATCTGCTCTAAACGATATTTCAATACATACTGTATAGGCGTGGTATGAAGTATATCATGGTAAAGTCTCAGTAGAGTGCTTACACTTATATTTGCACTTCTAGCTATTTCTTCAATTGTAATCTGCTCCCTAAAATGAGATTCAATATAATAAAGTGTTTTTTTTATTCTAAATTCATCCCTTTGCGTTCTTGACGTGAAGGGATGTTCTGTCTCTGTGTCCATATTTCTTATAAGAAGGCAGGCAATCTTTGTTAATGCGTTGCGAACAGTAAGAGGAAAATCCATTTTTTCATGGGCTCCGCTGTTCCAGACTTTTTCTGCCAAGGAGAGTATATCCTTTTGCCAAGATATGGATGGTGATAATTTGATAAATGGCAGGTTTTCATGAGAAAGTATCGGTGCTACATAAGTATTCCATACAATATCATCTGGTGCTGCGATTACCCTTGGGCTAAAAACAGTTGCATGTTGCCAGCCTGTTGTAGAAATTAGTTCAGCGGAATGAAGGATTCCGCTGTTTGCAAAATATCCTTCACCGGCTTTTAGTTTTAGCTCGCAACCGGAGATATAGACATTAACTTCGCCGGAAATGATTACTACAATTTCAAGTTCTTCATGCCAATGCCAAGGAACTTTAACTATGGTAAGATCATCATCGAAAAAGGCAATAGGAAAGTCGGGAGTGCCGTAGGTGAGCATCTCCTTGCCGCTTTCATCTGTTTTATCTGTTGAATACGATAAACCCATTTTCTTCCCCTTAAAAATTTGACGATATTGTCTTATTGATATATCAATTATAAGCGATTTTGTTCTATTTAAAAATAGAAATAAGAAGATATAATCTAATTATGATAGAAAAGGAGGAAAATAGATGTTTTGTGATTATCATGTACATACAGAATACAGTGATGATTCTATTTATAAAATGAAAAATGTGGTTAAGGATGCTATTTCTCTTGGGTTAAAAGAAATATGTTTTACGGATCATGTGGATTACGGTATAAAAAGAGACTGGGATGATCCTAGGGGAATCCATTATCGTAAAGACGAATCAGGAGAACCACTTGCCAATGTGGATTATGAGAAATATTATATAGAGTATTTACAGTTGGTCGCAGAATACAAGAATAAGATTAACCTAAAGATGGGGCTGGAGTTTGGTATGCAACGTCATACGATAGATGATTTTGAAAAACTGTTTAAGAGATATCCATTTGATTGTATATTGCTCTCAGTTCATCAGATAAACGATGTTGAATTCTGGACGGGAGAGTACCAGAAAGGTAAAACGCAGGAAGATTATAATCTGGAATACTATGAAGAGCTTCTTTACCTTGTAAAGCACTATCATAACTACAGTGTGCTTGCACATCTGGATTTGATTACACGATATGATTTGGCAGGCATCATTTCTTTCGAGGTTATAAAACCAGTCATTACTGAAATACTAAAAACAGTGATTGCAGATGGAAAAGGTATTGAATTTAACACATCATGGCATCGATACGGTCTCCAAGATACTACTCCATCGAGAGAAATTTTGAAACTGTACAAGGAACTTGGTGGTGAAATCATAACGATTGGTAGTGATAGTCATAAGTCGGAGCACTTAGGCGCTTATGTAGAAGAAGCTCATAAGATTCTTACGGAACTTGGATTTACACGCTTTTGCACCTATGACAAGATGAAACCTATATTTCACAGATTGGAGGAAATATAAGATGTACTCATTATTACTTGCAGTAATATACTTGATTTTTATAAGTTTGGGATTGCCGGATTCACTGCTTGGCTCCGGCTGGCCTACCATGCATGTAGCATTTGGCGTGCCATCATCCTATGCTGGATATGTGTCTATGACGATATCCTTTATGACAATTATTTCAGCATTATTGAGCCCTAGAATGATCAAAAGATTCCATACAAAATGGATCGTTATTGTATCTATTTTTTTAACGGTTATGGGACTGGCTGGTTTTTCTATATCTAGCTCATATGCGATGTTGTTTGTTTTTGCAGCTCCATATGGATTAGGAGCTGGAGCTATCGATGCTTCAGTAAATCATTATGTAGCGAATAATTATTCCGGTTCCGTTATGAATTTTCTACATTGTTTCTATGGAGTTGGAGCAGTTATCAGTCCTAATATCATGGCCGTAGCTTTAAGCAAGGCAAGATGGAATGAGGGGTATCGTTGGACTGCTTATATTCAGATGGGAATCCTTCTTATATGTATTCTTTCTCTGCCTCTTTGGAAAAAGAATGATGACCGTGCAGAGTCTGAAGAGGAGGCGGGAGCCGGTATCAGAGAAGCACTTAAGGTTCCCGGAGTTATACTGACGCTGATCGCGTTCTTTGCATATTGTTCCGGAGAGGCAACCTGTTTTCTGTGGACTTCCAGTTATTTTGCCGGCGTAAAGGAAGGGCTTTCCGATGGTTTGATCGCATCGTTCGGATCGTTGATATTTGGCGGACTGATGCTCGGAAGACTGATCTCGGGGTTTGTGTCAAATAAGCTGGGGGACAGACTGCTGATAAGGATAGGCATTATTGTTGAAATGACAGGAATTGTCCTTGTCATGCTCCCCATCAGTCATTATCTGCCTGCAGCGATTGGATTTGTGGTAATTGGAACCGGTATGGGACCTGTATATCCTGCAATTCAGCATATGGCTCCAACAAACTTCGGGAAGCGGAACAGTGCTGCTGTGATCGGACTGCAGATGGCTTCGGCATATGTGGGCAGTACATTCATGCCGATGGTCTTCGGAATCCTGCAGCAGCATATCGGTATCGGGATTATGCCGGTATATCTTCTGATATTTGCGGTTCTCAATATCGGATTGCTGGAAAGAACTTATGTTGTTTTGAGAAATAAGTGATTGTACTTTATCTCGGAATATAATGATTTACCAATTATTGAATAGTTGTTTTGCTATAAATCCAGGTGTTTATCTGCACCTGGAAATTTTTTGAAAAAATTTAGATGTAACCATTGACATTACAACAAAACGATGCTATATTAACACTGTCAGATGAAACCACTGCGGTTACATCAATGGACTTTTTAACATTCGAGGATAATTACCTCGCAGGGCAGAGCCCAGAAAGGAAAATAATCATGACAAATAAGGAAAAAGCATTAGCACTCATCGGAACATTCGTATCAGGAGATGCAGCAAAGGCAAAAGAACTTTTGGCGCTTGGCTATATTCAGCATAACCTGGCATTTGGTACAGGAGCAGATGCATTTGTAGCAGCAGTTGAAGGACTTGCACAGGCACCTGTAAAAACAACAGTTAATAACATTCGCGCGTTTGAGGATGGAGATAAGGTTTTCCTTCAGACAGTATATAATTTTGCAGGAGCAGGAGAGCAGGTCGGATTCGATGTTTTCAGATTCGATGAAGACGGTAAGATTGCAGAGCACTGGGATAATCTGGCAGACAAGGCAGCTCCTAATCCTTCAGGACATACTCAGATTGATGGAACTCTTGAAAAGAAAGATGTAGATAAGGAAGAGACACGTAAGGTTGTTGCCGGATTTGTAGGCGATATACTTCGTGGTGAGAATCCTGACAAGCTCACTTCTTACTACGACGGAGATAAATATATTCAGCATAATACTTCAATTGCAGATGGTCTTTCAGGTCTTGGAGCTGCACTTGAAGCTATGGGTAAGCAAGGTATCTCGATGGTTTACAACAAGACACATATGGTTCTTGCAGATGGAGATTATGCACTTGCCTGCTCGGAAGGAACCTTTGGTGGTGTACCTACAACCTACTATGATCTGTTCCGTGTTGAGAACGGATTTATCGCAGAGCACTGGGATGTAATGGAGACATTAGCTGATAAGTCTACATGGGCTAATGAAAACGGAAAGTTTTAATGTAACCATTGCAACTACATCTGTCACGAAGTAAAATGATGGCAGGAGGGCGCAAATCGTCCAGTGGACGATTGTTCTGCGCCGACCGAAATGGAATGGAGAGATTAAAAATGCAGATATCAAGCAGATTTACGGTTGCACTTCATATTTTTACATGTGTGGATACATTTAAGGATGAACACAAGGTAACGAGCGATTTTCTTGCAGCCAGTATAAATACGAATCCTGTCATCATTAGAAAGATACTTACTCAGCTTAAGAACGCAGGGCTAATAAATGTTATCAGAGGAACAGGCGGAATAGAGCTTACAAGAGATCTTAAAGATATAACTTTTTATGATGTGTATCAGGCAATTGAGCCTTTGGAGGATGGAGATTTATTCAGATTTCATGAATCACCAAATCCAGAGTGCCCTGTTGGTAGGAATATCCATTTACTTTTGGATGATAAGTTGAAAAGCATCCAGGAAGCGATGGAATCAGAGATGAAAAAATACACTCTTAATGATTTAAGATCCGGAATGCAGGAACTGTTGGCAAAAGAAGCTTAACAATGAGACTCTGAGGTGTTTACTTCAGAGTCTTTTTTAGAAGGATGTGGAATATGGAAACTAAAGCTAAAAAATCAACACAGGAAGAACGTCTTGATTATCTTGTAGAAGAGTTCAAGGCAGATTCTGATGAATATAAGGAATTACAGACTCCAAATAGTACGGAAGATAAAAGACGAATATTAAGGTCGCTTATGAACATCCGTATGCCAAAAGAATTGTCCTCTGAAGTAATAAAAGTACAGGATGAATATCTGACTGAAAGAGCGGCTGAAAAGGGTGTGGTGAATCTATCAGACATCCCGGTTATCAGGGGTGGACTTTCTATCTGGCAAGGGGATATCACAAGACTTTCGGTGGATGCTATTGTTAATGCCGCTAATTCGCAGATGCTTGGCTGCTTTGTTCCGATGCACACATGCATAGATAACTGTATCCATACTTTTGCAGGAGTGCAACTAAGAGCTGAGTGCTACAGGCAGATGAATGAACTTCGAATCAGATACGGAAGAGACTATGAACAGCCGACCGCCGTTCCAATGCTTACTGAAGCTTATAATCTTCCAGCAAAGAAAGTAATTCATATAGTAGGTCCAATTGTCCAGTACAAACTTACTCCTGAATTGGAAAAGGATTTGGAGAACTGCTATAGAAACACTTTGGATATGTGTGCTGAAAATAGCTTGAAGAGCGTTGCTTTTTGCTGTATTTCAACAGGAGTATTTCATTTTCCTAACAAAAAAGCAGCTGAGATTGCTGTTACGACTGTATCAGAATGGTTCAGTGATAATCCTGGTAAGGTAGAAAGGGTGATATTCAATGTTTTCAAAGATGAAGATAAGGCCATTTATGAAAAACTTATATGATGAGCAAATAAAAAGGCTTTTGCATGAAATCAAGGAAGCAGACGCAATTGTCATTGGTGCAGGAGCGGGACTATCAACATCTGCTGGCTTAACATATAGTGGCAAGCGTTTTGAAAAATACTTCTATGACTTTGCCAAAAGATATGGAATAAGAGATATGTATTCAGGTGGTTTCTATCCGTTTCCGAGCGAAGAAATACGCTGGGCCTGGTGGGCGAGACATATTTATTTTAACAGATATATTGATGCTCCAAAGCCAGTGTATAGGGATCTTCTTAAGATGGTTTTCGATAAGGATTATTTTGTTATCACAACAAATGTAGATCACCAGTTTCAAAGAGCAGGTTTTGACAAGAAAAGACTGTTCTATACTCAGGGTGATTATGGTTTGTTTCAGAGCGTGAATCCTGCTATTCAGAAAACTTTTGATAATGAAGAGTGGGTAATGAAAGCTATGGAAGCACAAGGGTTTGTAAGAGATGATCAGGGAGTATTTCAGGTACCGATTGATGGTAAGCTACTGATGGAAATTCCTTCTGAGCTGATTCCAAAGTGTCCTGATGACGGCGCTGATATGACTATGAATTTGAGGGCAGATGATTCTTTTGTTGAAGATGAAGGATGGCATAGGGCATCTGCGTCATATTCGGATTTTATCCGCAGACATGAAAATCTTCACGTGCTGTATTTGGAGCTTGGAGTAGGTGCTAATACTCCCGTAATCATAAAATATCCATTTTGGCAGATGACATTATCGAATGAAAATGCCGTATATGCCTGCTTAAACTATGGTGAAGCCTTTTGCCCCGGAGAACTAGAAGATAGAAGTATATGTATTGATGGTGATATTGGAGAGGTGTTTGATATGCTGATTTTTTGAAGGTGTCCGAAAGAAGTCCGCATTATGTCCGCTTGATGTCTGTTTTCAAGCGATTTTGGTGTGTTATATTTACAATGGACAAAGAAATGAGGAAAGCAAACAATCTAATAGCAAGTTATACAGGAAGATAATCGCACAAGGTTCGTTCTTAAATCTTATGAAGATGTCGAAGATATCAATACATATCCATGAGCTTTAAAGTATTAATCTCCCTTAAATTAAAATGACCCGACGTGGTCTGCATTGTTAAGAGGCGTGTCGGGTACTGTTGCTATTATGGTACACTAGGCTGCTGTTGTGCACGTGGGTGTAGGACAGCAGTCGTTTTTTTGTGTAGAGGGTCTTCGGCCCCTCTATTAATTTACTTGAAAATAGTAAATGAGTATGGTATTTTTAATCTGTAAACAAAAATAGTTTACAAATTAAAAATAGAGAGGTATGCTGTGAGAGAGTATTTAGAAGAACAGTTAAAAATGAATATAATGATTACGGAGGATAAAAATATTTATAAAGGACTTCCGTTAATATATAAATCATTGTATAAGATTTACACGGTTTCTAGCAATGGTGTTGTTTGGTTGGCGTTAGAGCCTAAGGATAAGCTAGGTCTTTCACAGTTAAGAAAGAATAGAGCTTATTTAGAAAAAATGAAGCAAGTAAATTGTGTTTTATTTTTGGAGGAAGCAACGTTTTATTCTGTGGATAAAATGAAAGAAGAAGGAATTCCGTATGTTTTGAAGGGAAAAGAAATCTTTTTACCTTTTCTAGGTATGTTATTATCCAATAATGGTCAAAGAATAATAAAGCCCGTTCATATCATTTCCTTTCTTACACAAAAAATATTATTAATCGGATTGTATGAGGAGTTTGATAAAGCGACCGTCACGATGATTGCACAGAAGATGGATGTCTCCAAAATGGCGGTAAGCAAATGTTTTGATGAGATAGAGTATCTTGGTATTGATGTCATGGATTTAAAGGGTAAGAGTAGAGCAATATCAATGAACATGGGTAAGAAGGCTTGCTGGGAAATCATCAAACCATTTCTGCGCACCCCAATTATTAAAAGGTTTGTTTTTGAAGAGGATGCCAACCTACAGATAAAAGCGGGAATATCAGCATTGTCCGAGTATTCTATGCTCGCTGATAACAGTTATCCAACATATGCTGTTACTAAACAAGACTTATCCAGTTCAGGAATTAAGGAACTGAAGGAAGCAGTTAAAGGTGATACAATTGGCAGTATTGTCCTTGAAGTTGGATATCACATAGATACAATAAAACCACATGTACAGGATCCGTTAAGTGTTTTGTTATCCATTGAAGACGAAATGGATGATGAACGCGTTGAGGGATGCTCATTAGAGATGTTGGAGGAATATGTATGGTAAAAGGATTAGAGACTTTTAAAAGATATTTTATAGATGATGTAGACAAGTATGTTTTGATTGGTGGTGCGGCTTGTGATATCAATTTTGCAAGCCAAGAAGCGGAGTTTAGAGTAACGAAAGATTTAGACATGGTGCTAATAGTCGAGGCGCTTACACCGGAATATGGTGAAAAATTTTGGCGGTTTATAGAAGATGGAGGCTATGAACATAGGGCTACATCAACTGGCAAGCCACAGTTTTTTAGATTTACGCATCCTAAAGATGATTCTTTTCCTAAAATGATTGAACTTTTTGCCAGAACAGAATTTGAGCTTAGAAGCCCTTCGGTTCTCACGCCAGTGCATATTGATGATGAAGTATCAAGTCTGTCTGGAATACTATTAAATGATGATTATTATAAGGCGCTTCTTGATGGTAAACGTGTGATAAATGGCTTATCAGTGCTTAGACCAGAGTATTTAATCTTATTTAAATCAAAAGCGTATCTTGATTTATGGAGTAGAAGACAGGCAGGAGAAAGCGTTCAATCATCAGAATATAAGAAGCATAAAAAGGATATTTTGAGAATTGCTGTTGAGATGGAACTAGAACGTCCATCTACTTTACCAGCTGCTGTACGAAGTGATATCAGGAGTTTTATTGATTCTTTAGAGACAGAACCATTTGATGTAAATACACTGATTAACTATCAGGTCTCTACGGAAGAGATTGCGGAAATATTGCGAGAATTGTTTTTATAATAGGATAGAAAGTGTCGTAGGATAGCACACCAGCACAGGCAGCTATCGCCAACAAGTAATTTGCGGATGTAGGTTGCGTAGCGTAGCGTAAATAGATTCTTTTGGCCCAGCTTCCCGGGGTTCCGGGGCTGGGCTTTAACTCGCCTTCTTCATCCTTAATTTGAAATCTAAGTGGAATAATATGACTTGCGCAATCATGCATCGATTGCGCAATTTTTTCGATAATTTTTGGCGCATATAGAGAAATTGCGCAAAAATCATTAGGAAGTATGCGAATTGTTTTGTTGAGTTTGCTACATTATCATTACTAATAGATGTTGAGTTCACGATTTATTCACAAAAACAACTCGACAGAATTGCGCAAGTAAATGCGCAAGTAATGCTTGGAGGGGGACATGAAGAAACTATTACTAAAAAACAAAATATTGCTGTTGATGCTACTGCCACCATTAATTTATGTGATTGTCTTTAGTTATTTGCCTATGGCGGGTATCGTACTTGCATTTAAAAATTACAGGTATGCAGATGGAATATTTGGAAGTCCATGGGTTGGCTTAGATAATTTTAAATTTCTATTTGTATCAAACAAGATTTGGCAATTAACGAGAAATACTCTTTTATATAATATTGCATTTATTGCATTTGGAATGCTATTTGAGGTAGGTTTCGCAATTATCCTAAGTGAGATCAATAATAAAGCCTTTAAAAAGGTAGCTCAAGGCTTTATGTTTTTACCTTATTTCATTTCCTGGGTTGTTGTAGCAACTATCATGCTTAACATTTTTGGAGACCACGGTGTAATCAATTCGGTACTTCTTTCCAACGGAGCCGAGAAATACAGTGTTTATAGCAACACAGCACTATGGCCAGTAGTTATGGTTCTAGTGAAGCTGTGGAAACAAACAGGCTATGGAACCGTTATTTATTTGGCGGCTATAGCAGGTATTAGCCAAGACCTATATGAGGCCGCGTCAATTGATGGTGCAAATGTATGGCAAAAAATAAGATACATAACATTACCTTCATTAAAGCCAACAATCATGATTATGACACTTCTTGCTCTTGGAAATATTTTTAGAGGCGATTTTGGTATGTTCTACCAGATTGTTGGATCAAATCAGCTATTACTTAAGTCTTCAGATATTTTGGATACATATATTTATAGATTGTTGTTAACTACTCCTGATGTGGGAATGACAGCAGCAGCCGGATTGTATCAGTCAGTTTTATGCTTTGTAACAATTGTTACAGCTAACTGGATCGTTAAGAAGATTGCGCCAGATTATACATTGTTCTAGGGGGATTTAATAATGGGAACTAAAGTGAAAAAAGGTACAGACCAAATTACCTTTGAAATAATAGGATACTTACTTGTATGTATTTTTGCCTTGGCTTGCGTTATTCCATTCTATCTCATTATTATGGGATCATTTACAAACGAGAGCACAATCGTTACAACCGGCTATAAATTCTGGCTTGGATTAAAGGAGATTTCTACTGAAGCATACGCAATGGCTTTTAAGAATCCTCAAACAATATTAGAAGCTTATGCTGTAACAGTTTTTGTAACTGTAGTAGGAACAACTCTTTCAATATTTATGACAACAATGACAGGGTATGTATTGGCCCGCAAGGATTTTCCATGGAAGAATGGTTTTTCGTTTTTCTTCTTCTTTACAACGCTATTTAATGGGGGACTTGTTCCATATTACTTGCTTTGCACCAAGTATTTAGGTTTTACCAATAGAATCTATTCCTTAATACTGCCTGGAATGTTTTCTGTGTGGAACATGATTATAGCAAAGAGCTTTATGAAGGGAATCCCATTTGAGATGGTGGAAGCTGCAAAAATTGATGGGGCTGGAGATTTTTGTATCTATTACAAGGTTATTATGCCGATGGCTAAACCGCTTATTGCTACAATCACTTTATTTGTTGCATTAGCGTATTGGAATGATTGGTATAACTGTATGTTGTTTATGAGCACAGGAGAGCATTGGAATCTTCAGTATACTTTGCAGAATATACTAAACAGTTCAGAGGCGTTAAAGAGGATTGCTGTTTTGACTGGAATGCAGGTAGGTCAGTTGCCATCAGAGGGATTGAAACTTGCGATGACAGTAATAGCTACTGGACCAATCGTATTACTATATCCATTTTTACAGAAGTATTTTGTTAAGGGATTGACTCTTGGGGCAGTCAAGGGTTAATAATAAATGTTTTTGGAGGACAAAAATGAAGAAAAGAATTAAAAGATTAGTGGGGGGATTCTTGACAGCGTCAATGATGATGTCACTTGTTGCATGTGGAAGTAGCGAATCCGCAACAGTAATGAACGGACCTAGAACAGCAGAGGGTCCTGATGATTCTGCTATTTCAGCAGAAAGCCCATATGCAGGAAAGGGATTTAACTTTTCTACACCTGAAACAGTTGTAATGTATGTTTTAGGTGACAGACCAGCAGATATGGACACTGTACTTGAGAAGGCTAATTCAGAGTATTTTGAACCAAATTTGAATACTACACTGGATATCGAGTTTTTGAATTGGAGTGATTATGCTACAAAGTATTCATTATTACTTTCAGGTGGTGAGCAGGTAGATCTTATTTATACAGCTTCATGGTGCTATTACAATGATGAAGTGGCTGCGGGTGCTTTTAAGAAGTTAGATGATGAGTTCATTAAGACATATTTACCATACTCATATGCTGAATTGCCAGAGGAGGCATGGAAAGAGATAGCAATTAATGGTGATGTATATGCAGTACCTAAGGGAAAGGCAACCTTTACAGCATACAATGGCGCGGTTGTAAGAAAGGACTTAATTGATAAGTACTCTTTAACAACTCCTGATAGTTGGGATAACTTCAAAACATACTTAAAGGAGCTTGCAAAATTACAGGGAAAAACAGGTGTAACTGCATTAAATACAAATGCAAATAGAGAGCAGTTATTTACTATGTTCTGTCAGGAAAATACTCTTCAGGGTGTAGCTGAAGGATATGATTTCTTATATCAGGCAAACAATAAGGAAGATGCTCCTGAGGCTTCTGATATCGTTTATTCATACATGTCAGACTACTATTCAGATTATGCTTTGCAGATGGAAGACTTAGCAAAAGCTGGGGTATGGTCATCAAATGCTATTAATGATACTACTGATTCTCAGTCATATTTTGAGAATGGAACATCAGGTGCATTTGTATGGAACTCAAGTATTTTTGGTGCTGGCGATAATCTTGAAAAAGCAGGTTTAGGAGAATATGCAGTATATGATGTTACTCCAAATACAAAGCGTTCTAGAGGTGCATATTCTGTTGATGCAACAGCAATAACAGAAAAGTCAGCAGACCCAGAAAGAGCAGCACTTGTTCTTGATTATATGAAGAGTGATGTAAACTTAAATAGATTGCTCTTAGGTGGTATCGAAGGTACACATTATGAGCTTGATGCAGATGGAAATAGAATTACTCTTGATAAAGCTGGCGATTATCCATGGAATGGATGGGCATGGGCTATCAATCGTCAGGACGACCAGATGAGGCAGGCCTTGATGAAAGAGCAATAGCTTTTGGCGACAATTGCGAAAAGATGGAATTTGTACCAGCTCAGACAGGATTTACATTTGATCCATCACCTGTTCAGAATCAGTACACAGCAGTACAGTCAGTTGTAACAGAGTATCAGCAGAGCTTTGCTTTAGGAATCTATGGAGATAAAACAGAAGCTACTCTTGAGGAGTTCCATCAGGCTTTGTTAGACGCAGGTGTTGAAGCATTTACAGAAGAGTTTTTAAATCAGTATCAGACATACAAGGATGCAAATGGTATTTAATTGTGTAGAGGCTGGTTTTAACCAGCCTCATTTATGAGGTTAAGGCGTGGAATTTATAAAAGGAATGGATGTTTCTTCATACGAAGAAATGCTTGATAGGGGCTATATTTATTACAATGATAAAAAAGAGCCTGTAGATATATTAGAGTATGCCATAGAAAAAGGCTTTAACTATGGCAGAATACGAATATGGAATGAACCAAGTAATATGCCTGAGTCAGGCGGTTATTGCGGTTTTGAATCAACTGTAAAGCTAGCTAAAAGGATGAAAGAGTTAGATATACCATATCTTTTAGACTTTCATTATTCTGATTGGTGGGCTGATCCTGGTAAACAAAAAAAGCCTAAGGCATGGGAAGAGTTACATGGCGTAGAGCTTGAAGACGCAGTATACGAGTATACTAAAAATGTGCTCGATTCATTGGCATTATCAGAGCTGTCTCCAGAGATGGTGCAGGTAGGTAATGAAATTCGATGTGGTATGCTTTGGCCAGATGGTAGCACAGAAAATTTTAGCGAACTTGCAAGACTTGTAGATGCTGGTATAAGAGGTGTCCGCGATTCGATTGGTGGTAAAGATATTAAAATAATGATTCATCTAGATCAGGGCGGTAGATATCACTACTTTGAAGAATGGTTTGATTCACTTATTCAATTCGGTGTTAATGACTTTGATATTATCGGTTTGTCATATTATCCATTCTGGCATGGAACATATAAAGATTTAGATGAAACAATGAATAGGCTTGCAGAAAGATATAATAAGGATCTTATCGTAGCAGAAACTGCCTATGCATACAGATTGGCTTCTGATTCTCTTTTTGGAAAAGGTCAGGAAAGGCTAGGAGGATATTTAGCATCTGATAGTGGCCAAAAGAAAGCATTGCAGATTGTTTCAGGCATAATATCTGGTGTTAAAGATAATAAGGGATTAGGCTTCTTTTATTGGGAACCATTCATGAGAGATGAAAATGCTAGCAGTTGGGGTTACTGCATGGGTGTTGTTGATGAGAATGGTAATCCTTTATCTGCATTAACAGATCTAGATAAAGATGTATTAATCGACGTGGATGAAGCAAGAAAGATGTATTCAGCTGTTAACTATACTTCAGATAATGAAGAACCATTAGAAGGTGATGAAATATTAACAGATGCTTCTTTTGATACCAAAATGCTAGGTTGGAATTTTACAAAGCCTACCAATCTAACATTTGAGATTAAAACAGAGCCAGATAGTAGTGTCTTTGCCTTTGAAAGCAAAGGAAATATCAAGTTCAATATTGAGAAAGATGTAGAAATTCAAGAAAATGGTACATATACTCTGGCAGTTGATTATCGCGGGGATAATACAACTGGGGTATGTATCAAGCTATATATTAAGTTCAGTGATTATACCAGAGAAACAAATATATATCCTTCTGATACCTTATGGACTAGAGGGATGATTACGGAAGAAATACCTTGCAATACAAAGATTAAGGTAGGAATTGAAGTTGATTCTCCAGAGATTTGGGGAGAGATAAAGGAATTGCATTTATTAAAGGGGGAAGCATGAGAAAGAAATTACTTTCTATTTTATGTTGCGTAATGACAGTAGCAAGCTTGTTTTCATTCAATGACATAAATGTTGAAGCTGCCAATTCAAGCTTTGTCAAAGGTGTAGATATATCCAGCATAATCGCTTTTGAAGATTCTGGAGTTACTTTCAAGTATGCTAATGGTAATCCTGGTGATATTTTCGATATTTTGAAGGATGCTGGCGTAAACTATGTCAGAATAAGAGTATGGAATAATCCATATAGTCGTTCAGGAGCTGGCTATGGTGGTGGAAATAACGATTTATATAAAGCAAAACTCATAGGTCAGCGAGCAACTAGACATGGTATGAAGTGCATGATAGATTTCCAGTATTCAGATTTCTGGGCAGATCCATCAAAACAGTACGCACCAAAGGATTGGAAGAACTTTAATGTTCATGAAAAAGGAATCGCAATTTATAATTATACCTATGATTCACTAAAGACACTTATTGATGCTGGAGTCGATGTAGGCATGGTTCAGATTGGCAATGAAACTCAAGGCTCTTTATGTGGAATGGGTGGATTATATGATGGCACATGGGATTTGAGTTCAGGTGTAGCAAATGGCCTTAAGAACGGCTGCTGGGCCGTAGATGATATAAATTCGTCCTATGGTAAATACGGAAGTAATAAAATATTAAAAGTTGTTCATTTTACAGATCCAAATACAACAGCTTCTTGGTATGCAGAGCAGTTAAAGAAGCAAAATGTTAATTATGATGTTTTTGCGGTTTCAGCATATCCATTTTGGCATGGAGCACCTTCAGACTTAAAGGAGTCGCTAAAATCTATAGCTAAGACATACAATAAAAAGGTGATGGTTGCAGAAACAGCATATCCATATACTTTTGATAATTCAGATAGTCAGGGCAATAATATCGGTTCTAAGAATGACATGTCATTCTCAGGATATGATGTTAGCGTAAGAGGGCAGGAACAGGCTATTCTTGCTGTAATGGATGCTGTATATGCTGTAAATAACCAATCAGGAACAAGCGGTTACGGTTTAGGTGGATTCTATTGGGAGCCAACTTGGATTGGGACAAGCACAGGTAATTGTCATAATTATGGCACAGGTTTTGCATCTGCTGAATCTGGCAATTACGAATTAATGTATAACTCAAAGGTCTCTGAGTATTCATTAAGAGATTGTGGAAGCTCATGGGATAACATGGCATTGTTCGACCGTAATGGTAAGGCATTAGATTCGTTACAATTATTCAATCATATTAACCACTAAAGATAAGGATAATCACTCATGCAAGAAGTAGAAATCAAGAAGATAGCAGAGGAATTAAATATTTCGCAAACTACTGTGTCTAGAGCACTTTCAGGTAATGGAAGAGTATCTCAGAATACCAAAGATAAAATAGGGGAGTATTTAAGAGATAACAATTATTCTGTAAAAAGCAAAAATGCTGCTTTTTCTAAAAAGAACACAAAGAATATCTGTGTTACATTACCTGGTGAAGATGATTTTGCAGAAATGCCATACTTTCAGGCAACTCTGCTTAGAGTAATTGATTACTATGCATCAAGAGATTATAACGTTATTCCAATAAAGACTAGTGCAGTTGATATTTCCGAGTTAAAAAAGATAATTAAACACCACAAAGTTGATGGAGTTATTCTGACTAGAACTATAAAAAACGGTATAGATATTGAGTTTTTAAAATCTCACCAGGTGCCTTTTATTGTAATAGGCTCTTATGAAGATGATAGCGTATACCAAGTAGATGTAGATCAAGAAAATGGATGTAGAGAATTAACCTCATTGCTTTTAAAAATGGGATATAGGAAATTAGCGTTACTCTGTGCTGATATGACCCATATCGTAACTCAAAACAGATTTAATGGATTTCGTAAGGCGCATCTTGAAAATGACTTAGGTTGGGATGATAGATTCGTTTTTTATGAGGCAGGTTATCCTAATAGAACTGCACAGGCGCTTGATGATTGCTTGAAAAATCAAATAGAATGCATACTTTGCATGGATGATAATATTTGTATAAATGTATTGAATCGATTAAAAACAGAAAACGTTGTGGTTCCAAGAGATATTAAGGTTGCATCGTTCTACAACAGCCCAGTATTGGAAATGCATTATCCACCAATT
>JAFYYE010000107.1 GCA_017557715.1 Pseudobutyrivibrio sp. | reverse complement strand
TAGGCTTTCCACCTTCCATAACAGCAACACAGCTGTTAGTTGTTCCTAAATCGATACCAATAATCTTTCCCATTATTATTTCCTCCTTTTGGGTTTATCATCAAAATGAAAATGTTAATTTGCTACTTTTACCATTGAATGGCGGACTACTGTGTCATTGTACATGTAGCCCTTCTGGAATTCCTCTACGACGATGTTCTCGCCAACTTCCTCATCCTCAACGTGCATTACAGCGTTGTGGAAATCTGGATTGAATTCCTGTCCTACAGCCTCGATTGGCTTAACTCCCGCCTCATCAAGTGTTGTAAGCAATTGCTTATATATCATGAGCATTCCATCTGCAAATGGATCTGCTCCTTCCTCAACTGTAGCAAGACCTCTTTCGAAGTTATCTACTACAGGAAGAATCTTCTCTACGATGCTCTTTGCACCTGTTGCAAACATCTGAGACTTTTCAATTTCAGTTCTACGTCTGAAGTTTTCGAACTCAGCCATCTGACGCATTACCTTGTCGTTAAGCTGCTCAATCTGCTCGTCTCTTTTGTCTTTCTTCTTTTCCTTTTTCTTGAAGCCCTTCTTAGCTTCCTTATCAGAATCCTTATCCTCTGCTGCCTCTTCTGTATTCTCAGCAGCTGGGGCTTCTTCTTTCATTTCTTCAGCGTTCTCTACAGCTTCCTTAACTGCTTCTTCTGTAGAAAACTCTTCCATTTTATTCTCTGCCATTAAGAAATCTCCTAACTATCATTTTTCTTCTCATTGCGAAGCAGCTTATCAAGCTGTCCCTTGAGACTTTTTATATTATCAACAACATTCTCGTAATCCATTCTCTTTGGACCAACGATTCCGATTGTGCCCTTAACTCCGTCTCCCAGTTCGTATGTTGCTGTAACAATCGAGCAATCCTTCATGGTAGATATAGGTGATTCATCACCTATATAAACCTGAATACCTGTCTCCTCATCAGAAGCATTTTCTGCGAGAAGCTCTATCAATGACTGCTTTTCTTCGAATGTATCTAAAAGCTCAGATGCTTTCTTAGAATCTGAAAGCTCTGGGTATTTGAAGATGTTGGTAGCACCTGATGTGTAAACCTGTAAATCTTCATCCTCTGTAATAGTCTCAGCAACTGTATCGAGTACCTGCGAAACTATCTCATCATGGATACCTGCCTGATCTTTCAACCTTGTAATAAGTGCCAGATTAATCTGATCAACAGCAAGACCATTAAGATTTGTATTCAAAAGCATGTTAAGCTTAAGTAATGTCTCATTATCAAGTGGCTTATCAACGTGGATGATTTTGTTCTTAACGATGTTTCCATCCATAACCACTACTGAGAGTAGCTGATTCTCATCTACAGCTGAGAGCTGAACAAACTTTAATTTATTTGAGACAACTGCTGGAGCAGAAATCATTGTAGCGTACTGTGTATTAGTAGCCAGTACCTTTGCCACGTTTTTGAGAAGTGTTTCCATCTTCTCTTCTCGCTCAATCATCCATTCCTTCATATCTGAAACTTCTTTATCTTTGGAAGCTATCAGATTGTTAACGTAAAATCTGTAGCCTTTGTCCGAAGGAATACGACCTGCAGATGTGTGAGGCTGTACGATGTAACCCAAATCCTCAAGATCTGACATCTCATTACGAATGGTAGCAGAGCTGAGATTTAAATCAGTATATTTAGAAATGGTACGGGAACCTACTGGCTCACCTGTCTCTAAATAGTTTTTGATAATCGCATTTAAAATCTTAACTTTTCTCTCATCAAGCTCTGTATCTGCCATACATTCACCTCTCTCCCAAACAAATGGTACTAGCCCTTTTTATTTGTTAGCACTCATCAAATTGGAGTGCTAATCATTTTCTGATGTTAATTTACACCTACGAAATAGGTTTGTCAACAGACTTTATATTTTTTTAATAAAACAATTATTTCTTTATAAATTCTTATCTATAACTGTCGTTTTTTCACAATAACTGCACATTTATAAATTAGAATTTTCTTAATATAAGACCATGTTTTAATGGAGATAGTACATGGCATCAAAACTATACGATAGCATGAAAACTTTAGCCAACTCCTTCACTCTTCCATGTGCAATTTTCTCTGTTGAGAAAAAGGATGATGGAAGCTGTGGTGAGGTGCGCTTTTTTGCCATCAACAAACTATTTACCCAGGGCTATTATGATTTGTTTTCTGTTGATCACGACACTTCTACTATCGATTTAGATACATTCCATACCCAGATTGAAGGAAAACCTTATTATACTCAGATTCCTAAAGAGCCAAACTTTGAAGACATTTGCTTTAGAGCTGCCTGGAGCGGCGAGCATATCCACATCTATGTAGACACTACAAAGATGTATGGTTTCTGGACTGAGGATATTTTGATGCCTGTGAACTTTACACCTGAATATGCCAACGTATCCTATTGTATATTCATGTACACTCTTAATAAGGAAATGGATACGGGAAAATATTCAGCAATACCACCAGATGTTTCCAGCTTTGTTCTAAAAACATGCCTTGAACTTAGAAATGAAAAGGATTTTTATTCCATCATGGATGTTGTAACAAAGGATTTACGAGAGTATTCTGATTCCTTTGTTGCCTGCATTCTTTCCATTAATAATGAAACTAAAACTTTTGAGATTATTAGTGAGTCCATGCGCGAGCGTGACAAGCTTGAATATACCGTAAAAGAAATCTTTTCAAAGTTTCCTTATAGAATTGTGGCTTCATGGGAAAAGGCATTGTCAGAAACCAATAGCATTATTATAAAAAATCCTCATGATATGGATATTATAGCCAAGAAGGCTCCAGAATGGGTAAAGACCCTTAAGGATAATAATGTAGAAACTCTTGCACTGGTACCTTTCATCCATCAGGGTGTAATCATCGGCTACCTCTATCTTACAGGCTTTGAAACTGAAAACCTTGTCAAGGTTAAAGAGGCCATTGAGCTTGTTGCATTTTTCCTTACTTCTGAAATTGCCAACCATTTATTTATGGAACAGCTTGAATACCTTAGCAACATAGATATTTTAACTGGCGTATATAATAGAAATCGAATGAATAACGATGTAGATGAATTTTCTACACGACTTAAGCTGAATCCTACTCCATTCAGCGTAGCTTTCTGCGACCTTAACGGACTGAAAGCTATAAACGATAATGGTGGACACAGTGCCGGAGACCGTCTGCTTAAGGATGCCGCCAATACTTTGAAAGAAGTATTTTGGGGTGACAGTATCTATCGTGCAGGTGGTGATGAGTTTGCAATTATTTCTATGACAAGCACCGCCGATGAGTTTGAAGAGAAAATTAAAATATTGAGGGAAAAAGCCTCCGACCCTGACTGGCTTAATTTTGCCATTGGACATTACAACGATTTGAAGGGACACAGCCTTAGAAAGGCTATGCGATATGCAGACGAAAGAATGTACAAGGACAAGAAAGCCTACTATAAAGAGCACCCAGAAAAAAAACGCTAATTTCCCACTGTTTTACTTGCGATTCTTGTTATTTTCCCTAGCCTCTGATAAGATAATTGCAGTATTTTTTATAGAGGTAATTTATGGATCAGAGTAAAATTCGAAATTTTTGTATTGTAGCACATATCGATCACGGCAAATCTACTCTTGCTGATCGTATTATACAGATGACTGGCACTCTCACAGACAGAGAAATGCAGGCACAGGTTCTTGATAATATGGACCTTGAGCGCGAGCGTGGAATCACAATCAAGTCTCAGGCCGTTCGTATTATTTACAAGGCCGATGATGGTCAGGAGTATATCTTTAATCTCATAGACACTCCAGGTCACGTAGATTTTAATTACGAAGTATCCCGCTCCCTTGCAGCATGCGATGGGGCTATTCTTGTTGTAGATGCAGCTCAGGGTATCGAAGCACAGACTCTTGCAAATGTTTACCTTGCACTTGATCACGACCTTGATGTTATCCCTGTTATCAATAAGATTGATTTGCCTTCAGCAGATCCAGAGCGCGTTATCGAGGAAATCGAGGACATTATCGGTCTTGAAGCTCAGGATGCTCCACAGATTTCTGCAAAAACAGGTCTTAATATCCACGATGTATTAGAAGCTATCGTTAATCAGCTTCCTCCACCTAAAGGTGATACATCTGCGCCTCTTCAGGCACTTATTTTCGATTCACTTTACGACCCATACAAGGGTGTTATCGTATTCTGCCGTATTAAGGAAGGTACTCTTAAGGTTGGCGATAAGGTTCGCATGATGGCTACAGGTGCCGAGTTCGATGTTGTTGAAGTTGGCTACTTTGGCGCTGGCCAGTTCATTCCTTGCGACGAGCTTCCAGCAGGTATGGTAGGTTATATGACTGCTTCTATCAAGAACGTTCGAGACACACGTGTCGGTGATACTATCACTCACGTTAATCGTCCAGCTGCTGAGCCACTTCCAGGTTATAAGAAAGTTAACCCAATGGTTTACTGCGGATTATATCCAGCAGATGGTGCAAAATATCCTGACTTAAGAGATGCATTAGAAAAACTTCAGCTTAATGATGCCGCTCTTCAATTTGAGCCTGAAACATCTATAGCACTTGGTTTCGGATTTAGATGCGGTTTCCTCGGACTCCTCCATTTGGAAATTATTCAGGAACGCTTGGAGCGAGAATACAACCTCGATCTTGTCACTACTGCTCCATCAGTAGTTTACAGAGTTCATAAAACAGACGGCACTATGATTGAACTCACAAATCCTAGCAACCTTCCTGATCCATCAGAAATTGATTACATGGAAGAGCCAATGGTTGAAGCAGAAATCATGGTTACCAGCGAATTTATCGGCGCCATCATGGACCTTTGTCAGGAACGTCGTGGTCAGTATATCAGTATGGAATACATTGAGGAGACACGTGCCCTCATTAAATATACTCTTCCACTTAATGAAATCATTTACGATTTCTTCGATGCATTAAAGAGCCGCTCACGTGGTTATGCTTCATTCGATTACGAAATGAAGGGCTACCAGAAATCTGAGCTTGTTAAGCTTGATATTCTTATTAACAAGGAAGAGGTGGATGCCCTTTCATTCATCGTCTTCTCTGGCACAGCCTACGAGCGTGGACGAAAAATGTGCGAGAAGCTTAAGGACGAAATTCCATGTCACTTATTCGAGATTCCTATTCAGGCAGCAGTTGGTTCTAAGGTTATTGCCCGTGAAACAGTTAAGGCTATGCGTAAGGACGTACTCGCAAAATGTTACGGTGGTGATATTTCACGTAAGAAGAAGCTTCTTGAAAAGCAGAAAGAAGGAAAAAAGAGAATGCGTCAGGTTGGCAATGTAGAGATTCCTCAAGCAGCCTTCATGAGCGTTCTAAAACTTGACGAGGATTAAAATGACTCCAATAGAACTATATATTCATATACCTTTTTGTGTTAAAAAATGTTTATATTGCGACTTCCTATCAGGAGTTTTTGATGAAAAAATGCAGCGACGTTATGTCGCTGCTTTGTGCACTGAAATTGAATTTACAGCCAAGGCACATC
>JAFYYE010000106.1 GCA_017557715.1 Pseudobutyrivibrio sp. | reverse complement strand
TTATTTACACTCGCAGTATTTGTTTTTATTTTTGCAGTTAAGAGCAACACAATTGTGGCGCAGGCGGCTGTTCCAGCAAATTTTGATGCAGAATACTATGCAGCTAATAATCCAGATGTAGTGTTGATTTATGGAACACAGCCAGAGGTTTTGTTTGATCATTATATTAATTATGGAAAAGCAGAAGGCCGTTACAAAAATCTAGAGGAAGAGACTACTGGGGAAATAACTGCGGAACTGCCTGCAGAAGAACCAGTTAATGTTATCATAGAAAATCTTCCATATGATACCTATGTGGATGTGGATTTGGAAAAACAGCTTGTGACATATTATGAAAATAAGATGCTGGTGATGCAAAGTCCATGCGTTACTGGAAAAACATCTGCAGGACGCGGTACACCAAAGGGAAATTATTCTATTAAGGCTCACATTCCAGGAAAGACTCTTATAGGACCGACCTGGAAGGTATGGGTGGATTATTGGATGAGATTCACTGATTCCAATATAGGCTTACATGATGCAACTTGGCGCACAGCGGAAGAGTTTGGTGGAGACACATACATAAATCATGGTTCTCATGGGTGTGTAAATCTTCCACATGAATTTGCCAAGCAGCTTTTCGAAAAGGTAAATATTGGAACAAAGGTTGTGGTGCATTAAAAAGCAGATTTATAAGAGTGGCTATTCGAAAGAGTAGCTGCTCTTTTTTGTGGAAATAAACATATTATGAGAGGAATGTGCTAAGATAGGAAATATATAATTATGATAATGAGGAGTTTAGTGGGATGATAAAGATATTAATGGTATGTCATGGCTCGATTTGTAGATCGCCTATGGCTAAATATGTTTTACAGGATATGGTAGATAAAAGAGGGATTGCGCAGGATTTCTTTATTGACTGCGCAGCTATGACATATGAGGAAATTGGGAATCCAGTATATCCTCCAGTGAGACAGGTGCTAAATGCTCATGGAATAAATTGTGATGGTTATGCAGCACGTCACGTTCGTAAAGACGAATATCGTGAATACGATATTATTATTGGAATGGATGCGGAGAATATGCGCGATTTGTCATACGAGTTTGGCCCAGATAAAGATGATAAGATTTACAGACTTTTAGATTTCACAGACAGGCCAAGAGACATTGATGATCCATGGTACACACGTAAATTTGATGTTTGTTACGATGATGTTCTAAGGGGCTGTGAAGGCTTGTTAAAACACTTAGGTTATTAATCAAAGGGCAAAAAATTTATGCTTAAAGATAAAGATATTAGAGAAGCCTTATTTGACTATTTAGAGCTGCAGTATGGCAAGACTAGAATCTTCGAGGAGAAGATGATAGGTAAATCAAGGGCGGATGTGATAATGGTTATTACTGGGGCAATTGTAGGTATCGAGATAAAATCTGATGCGGATACTTACACCAGGCTGGATAGTCAGGTAAAGGATTATGATAAATATTTCGACTATAATCTGGTGGTGGTTGGAAGTAGCCATGCCACTCATATTGATGAGCACGTCCCAGACCACTGGGGCATCATTACTGTAGATGAGGTGGATGAAAGGCCAGATTTTTATTTCCTAAGACAGCCACAGCCTAATAAAAAAATGAAGGTGGAGAGAAAATTAGAGTTGTTATGGCGCCCGGAGCTTGGGCTTATATTAGAGAGATTTAATATGCCTAAATATGCAGCTCAGAGCAAGCCGTTTGTTAGAAAGAAGATTATAGAATGGATAAAGACGCCACCTACTAATGCTGAAGTCACTAGAATCAAAAGGGCAGCCAAGGCAGAGGGCGTAGAGCCAGTTATTCCGGAAACAAAGCTTGATCCTAAAGCCTTAAATTCTGAAATAAGTGAGATTTTATTCGAACGAGATTATGAAAAGCTTCTTGCTGATATTAAGGAATATCAGAAGGAAAATAATCCAAGACGGCGAGGAACCAAGAAATCTACCAGAGTTCGAAGAATCCGTAGACTTGCTAAAAAACAATAGCATTATGACAATAAAACGAGAGAATCTGACAAGATATTTGTTAGATTCTCTTTTAATTTTCCTATTGATATTTATTCATTTTGTGTTAATATAATTGCATAAAAATACAGAACGAGGGAATAAAAATACATGAAAAAGAAATTATCACTCATTCTTTTAGCTATGACAGCAGCACTTTTTATAGGCTGTGGCACAGCTGAAAAGGACACAGGAAAACAGGTTAATTCAATCGATGATTTAGAGGGAGCTCGCATTGGTGTACAGCTTGGTACAATCGGTGATATTTATGCATCAGATTACGAGGGCGATGAGGCTGGTACTACTATCGAGCGTTACAATAAGATTACTGATGCAGCCCAGGCTTTAAAGCAGGGCAAAATAGACTGCGTAATCGTTGATGAGCAGCCAGCTATTGCCACTACAAAGGATGAAAAGAATCTCGAGATTTTAGATGAGCCTTTTACTTTAGAAGAGTATGCAATCTGCATCGCAAAGGATAATGAGGAGCTTTTAGAGCAGGTGAATGCAGCTCTTGCCGAGATTATTGCAGATGGCACTGTAGATCAGATTACAAAGAATTATATCGGCGACAACACAAAGGGCACTTGCCCATATGTTACTCCAGAGGGTACCACTTACGAGAATGGCACTCTTGTAGCAGTTACTAATGTGGCCTTCCCACCATACGAGTATTATGAGAATGGTGAGGCAGTTGGTATCGATATGGATATCATCAGGGCCATCGGTGACAAGATTGGCATGGAGGTGAAAATCGAGGACATCGAATTCGACAGCATCATCAATGCAGTAGATTCTCACAAGGCAGATGTTGGTATCGCTGGAATGACCATGACAGAAGAGAGATTAAAATCTATTAATTTCTCAAATCCATATGCTACATCAAAGCAGGTTATCATTGTAAATAACGGAAAGACTGCAGGAAGCAGCCTCAGCCTTGTAGATAATTTCAAGAGAAATTTTGTGGATGACAGCAGATGGACATACATCCTCAATGGTCTTCAGAACACACTTCTTATAGCACTTTGTGCAGTGCTTGCAGGTATGCTTATCGGTTTTGTGGTTGCTATCATCAGGGTTACCTACGACAAGACTGGTTCACTTACTATTTTAAATGCTATTTGTAGACTTTATCTTGCAATCATTCGTGGTACACCAATTATGATTCAGCTGTTAATCATTTACTACGTAGTCTTTGCAGCTGTAAATGTTCCAAAGGTTCTTGTAGCTATTATCGCATTTGCGATAAATTCTGGAGCTTATGTGGCAGAGATTATGCGTGGCGGTATCATGTCTATTGATGGTGGTCAGATGGAGGCGGGACGAAGCCTTGGTCTTACATATAAGCAAACAATGATTTCAATCATCTTGCCACAGGCTATCAAAAATGTTCTTCCTGCACTGGGAAATGAGTTTATCTCACTTATCAAGGAGACATCTATCTGCGGTTACATCGGTCTTATGGATTTGACACGTGGTGGTGATATTATTCGAAGTATTACCTTTGAGCCATTCCTTCCACTTATTGGAGTTGCAATTGTTTATCTGATTATTGTTCAGCTTCTTAATTTGGCAGTTGGAAAGCTTGAAAAGAATTTGAGAAAGAGTGAGCGATAAATTTAGTAGGAGAGAAAAAATGGCTAACGAAGTATTAATTAAAGTTGAGAATCTTTCAAAGTCTTTCGGAGATAATGAGGTTCTTAAAAATGTAAATATGCAAATCGAAAAGGGAGAGGTGATTGCCATCATAG
>JAFYYE010000105.1 GCA_017557715.1 Pseudobutyrivibrio sp. | reverse complement strand
TGAAGAGAGTATACTTAACAATACATACTATTCAGCCAAGAAGGAAATCGAAATTGTAAAAGATTTTTCTCCAAAACTCTTTGATAGAAATAAAGATGATGAAGATTATTTAGTATTACGACTAGGTAATGGAAAAAAGCCTGCACAAAGAGAATTAGATATTAGAAAACAGGAACGTTTTAATAGTTCAGATGAACTAATGGATATACCAAAGAGCATGGAGGCTCAATATAAGGATGTCCATAATGTTCCAATTACTCTTGATTTGAAGAGTAATAATGCAGTTGGAATCATAGGAAAAAGACAGGAATTATATGATTTCCTCAAGGTATTGACTGTTGACTTAGCGGTTAGACATTATTATTTGGATGTTCAATTATTCTATTTGTTAGATGAAGCAGATATTAAGCAGTTCTCTTGGTTAAGAACAATTCCTCATGTGAAGAATGATTCCTTAAACATGAGAAATATAGTATGTGATGCTGATAGTAAGAGTAATTTATTTGACTATTTATATAAGGTTTTATCATATAGAGAAGCAAATAAAATTCAATATCCAAATATGGTTATTTTTGTTTATCGAGATAATGGAATCAAAAATCATCCGATTTCTAAATATATTAATATAGCTAATAGTGTTGGCGTTTCATTTATCTTTTTAGAAGAGTATCATGAGTTGCTACCAAATGGCTGTGATAGTGTTGTAGAGCTTGATAGTGGCAGAGGAATTGTTACAAATACGGATGATCAGATAGATGTTACAAGATTTGATTATGAGTCTATATCTGATAAAGAAGTACAGTTTATATCTACTAAGCTTGCACCAGTTTATTGTGAAGAAGTAAGTCTGGAAGGCTCGTTGACAAAGAATATTACGTTGTTTGAGTTGATGAGTATTTTTAATGTGGAAGATATTAATTTACAGAAAAACTGGTCAGAATCGCAAGTTTATAAATCAATGGCTGCACCACTTGGTGTTAAATCAAAGAATCAAATTGTAAGCCTTGATTTAAATGAGAAAAAGCATGGACCTCACGGATTAGTTGCTGGTACTACAGGTTCTGGTAAATCAGAGATTTTACAATCATATATCTTATCAATGGCGACTCGTTTCCATCCTTATGAAGTTGGCTTTGTTATTATTGATTTCAAAGGTGGTGGAATGGTTAATCAGTTTAGAAACTTGCCCCACCTAATCGGTGCCATTACAAATATTGACGGTAATGAGATTAATAGATCTCTAAAGTCGATAAAAGCAGAATTATTAAAACGACAGACCTTATTTGCAGAGGCGGATGTAAACCAGATTGATAAGTACATAAAGCTTTATAAGGAAAGTAATGGAACAATGACACCATTACCTCACCTTATATTGATAGTAGATGAGTTTGCGGAGCTTAAAGCTGATCAGCCAGAGTTTATGAAGGAGCTGATATCTGCAGCCCGTATCGGTCGAAGCCTTGGTGTTCACCTTATTCTTGCAACACAGAAGCCTAGCGGCGTAGTAGATGCACAGATTTGGTCAAATTCAAAGTTTAAGCTTTGCCTGAAGGTACAGTCTAAGGAAGATAGTAACGAGGTATTAAAAACACCTTTGGCTGCAGAAATCAAAGAGCCAGGTAGAGCATACTTACAGGTTGGAAATAACGAAGTATTTGAATTATTCCAGTCAGCTTATTCAGGTGCCCCAGCAGTACTTGACGAAAGTCAGAACAAAAAGAATTTTGTAATTAATGAGCTTGATTTTTCCGGAAGAAAAACAGAAGTATATCGCACAAAAAAGAGGGATGATGAGGGGACTAGAGTATTAACTCAGTTGGATGCAATTGTTGGATACATTGCAAACTATTGTGAAGAGAATTGTATTGATAGACTCGCAAGTATTTGTATGCCACCACTTCCTGAGGTATTAGATTACTCGATAACATCTAAAGTTCAAGATACAGAAATTCATGCCACAATTGGACTTTTGGATGACCCAGATCATCAGGATCAACATATGTTTGATTGGACTTTAACTGGTCAGAACATAATGATTTTAGGTTCAGCTCAGACGGGCAAGACCAACATACTTCAGGTTATTATCAGAGATTTGGCCGAAAAGTATAGTCCTGCCGAAGTTAATATGTATATTATTGATTTTAGCTCTATGATTCTTAGAAATTTCAGCGGACTCAAACATGTTGGTGGAGTTGTATGTACTAATGATGATGAAAAGCTTAAGAACTTTTTCAAGATGATGACTGAAGAATCAGAGAGAAGAAAGAAAATTTTTGCTGATTTAGGCGTAAGTTCATTTAAAGCATATAAAGAAGCTGGTAAAGAGGATTTAGCTCAGATTGTAGTATTTATTGATAACCTCACAGCATTAAAGGAATTATATCTTGATAATAATGATTTCCTACTTTTGTTGCTAAGAGATAGTACTGCTGTAGGAATTACATTTGTCGTTGCTAATGCTCAGTCGGCTGGAATTGGATATAAGTATCTTAGTAATTTTGAATCGAGACTGGCTTTATTCTGTAATAACTCTACTGAATATGGAGTTCTATTTGAAGGATGTAGAGAAAAGCTACCAAATGTTCCAGGACGTTCACTTGTGCAAGTGAACAAGAAAATGTTCCAGGTACAGCTTTATTTGGCTTTTGAAGGTGAAAAGGAAATTGAAAGAGTTAGTGCAATTGAACAATTTGTTGAGGATACAAACGCAAAGTATGATGATTATCGTGCCAAGAGAATTCCAGAAATGCCAAAGGACCTCACTTTTGCATATGTAAATAGTAACCTTAAAGAGTATATGTCAAATGATAAAGTAATTATTGGTATAGATTATGAAACATTGTTGCCTAGAACATGGGATCTTTCAAATGGTGGAATACTTGGTGTTTCAGGTCAGGAGGAGTTGGGCAAAAAGCAGTTTACCAGATACTTGCTTAAAGCATTTACTAATGGCGCTATAGGTGCATCGAGTGTTTATATTGTTGATAATGAGGCTAGGGATTTTGCTGATTTTGAGACATCTGCAGCCACTGAAGTATATAACGATTCCGCTATAGGTGTAACTGAGATAATTAGAGAAATTAAGGATACTCTCGAAAATAGAACTGATTCAGATAGTTCGCACCCTTGGATTGTATTAGTACTAAATAATGATAGTGCAATTGCTGAAATAAGCAGTGATAATGAAGTGGCAGCTATTATGAATGATATTGTTACAAAATACAAAAAACGCAGAGTATTTGTATTCATGTCTAATATTGAAAATGATAAAATTGCGTTTAATGCTCCAGCGGTAATGAAACTTGTTAAGAACAGTAAAGAATATATTATGTTCGAGGATGCTACAGATATTAAATTGATGGATGTTTCATCTATGGTTGTTAAACGTAATTCAAAACCACTAGACTGTAATGATGCGTTCCTATTGAATGATAAGGGAATTGCTAGGTTAAAGACTGTAAGAGAATAAATAAACTAGATGATGAATTAGGAGGGAATAATGAGTGGATTAGTTAGAGATTTTACAGACGAGTCAAAACAAAAAATATTATCCTATGTTAAGAATGCGACTGCAAATGGATGGTGGGAAGGAATAAAGGATTTCTTTGGTGATGCTTGGAGCATTGGAAAGTCATGGTGCAATCAACTTAATGTTGAGGACTATGTTGATAATATTGATGAATATCATCAGGAAGTTGTTGATATGTATGATACTACAGCAGAGAAAATTGAAGAGATTTTTCAGGCAGTAGCAGAGGTGGATCAGCAGTTTTCAAATGGAGATCCAGGATATTTATCTAAAGCTTTAGAGGAATTAAATGCTATAAAAACATATATTGATGCATTAACTGGTGTAGTAGACCCATCAAAGATTAGTCAGACTGAAATTGATGCATTAAATGATGCAGCTACGGCTCTTCAGGCTAAACAAACTGAGGTAGAACAACAAGTACAGCAGGAAATGCAGGGAACAGAAAAAATAGAGGCAGAAATGTCTGAGGACCCTGTAAATTTAAGCTCTGGTAATCTTTCTTATGAACATCAGGATTTATTTATTAATGGCGCAGTTACACTAGCATTTCATAGATTCTATAATTCTACTGATAGGAATGTTTCTGTCCTTGGACAGGGCTTTGTACATAATTATCAGATTAGGGTTGATAGCAAGAATAACAAGAAATTTGAAGTACTTTTTGCTGATGGCCAGAGAAAGTATTTCGAAAAAAATTCCAGTGGAGTTATCATTGGACAGCGTTCTGCTATTGAACAATTACAAGAAATTGACGGTGGATACCGCTTAGATACTCTTGAAGGATTATCGTATTTCTTTAATGAAAATGGAAAGCTTCTGAGAATTGAGAATAGAAATCATTTGGGGATTTCTTTTGAATATCAGGATGATTTATTAACAAGAGCTGTGTCAGACAGTAATACATTTTTAGAGTATATTTATGCACAGGGGAAGCTTGTTGAGGTTATAGATAATTCCGGAAGAAGAGTAAAACTTTCGTATAGTGGAGATAAATTAATCAAGGCAGAGTGCCCAGGAAATAAGAATTATCTTTATGAATATGCAGACAATGGCAACATTGTTGAGGTTACTAATCCTAGAAATATCGTTGGCCTTGAAAATAAGTATGATAGTAAAAACCGTGTAGTTTATCAGCGCTTCCCTGATGGAAGTGAAGAATACTTTGATTATGATGATGCAAATAATACAGTTGTATATACTAAGAGAAATGGTAGTAAAGTAGTACATGTACACGATAATAAGTTGAGAAATATAGAGAACAGATATGAGGATGGAACCTCTGAAAAGTTTATTTACAATGATAAAAATCAGCTTATTAAAAAAGTATATCGAAATGGTGCAGTAGAGAGATTTGCTTATGATAATAAGGGAAATCTGACACAGTACATTGATAAAAGTAAATGTAAAACTAACTATACATATGATAGTAATAATTGCTTGCTTACAGTTTCTGTTAATGGTGTCACTAGAATTAAGCGTGAATATGATAGCAACGGAAATCTAATATCATTATTAAATACTGTTGGTAATGAAATTAGAGTAAAGAATGATGATACTGGTAAACCAATTGAAATTATCTATCCAGATGGAAGTAAAGATGTATTCAAATATGATGAATATGGAAATACTATTGAAATCATAGAGCGTGGCGCAGGACGCACAGTACTTGGCTACGACGATTTAAATAGAGTAGTTAGTGCAACTGATTCTTTAGGTAATACCACCAGATACGCATATGATGAATATGATAATTTAATTGAAGTAACGAACGCCTTAGGAGAAACAAGACAATATTTCTATGATAAAGGAGGCCATACAATTGAGGTAAAAGATTTTGATGGCAATTCTTCTTATCAAGAGTTTAATGAAATTGGAAAAGTAAAAAAATTAGTTGATAAAGAAGGAAATGCTATTACGTTTGAATATGATCAGATGTGGAATGTATCAGAAAGTCATTTTCCAAATGGTGGTCATATAAAATATCAGTATAATAGTGACAATTTATTGCATAAAGTTGTTTTGCCTAATGGTGGAACTGTAATAAATGAATATGATTCGGTTGGAAATAAGATAGCTACTGTAGATGCAATTGGTAGAAGGACATCATACAAATATGATGATTCAAATAATATTGTAAGAATTGATTTACCAGGTGATTTGTGCGAGAAGAGAGAATACGATCGTGAAGGTAATCTTGTAAAAGAAATAGATTCCTTAGGAAATGAAACAGTATACATTTATGATGAGTACGGTAGAATCAAGGAACATGTCGATAAGACTGGTAGTAAATATTCATATGAATATGACTGCGAGGGTAATTTATCAACCATAATACATCCAAATAATTCAATTACCCATTATGAGTATGCTAATGGAAAACAGTTGCAGAATGTGACTCTCAATAATGGTTCAAGCGAGCAATATCAGTATGATGAAAAGGGACGATTAGTTAGAAGAACAAATGCTATGAATGAGTCTCTTTCTGTGGAATATGATCAGCTTGATAGAATTGTAAAAATTATCAATCCTGCTGGTGGAGAAAGATGCTTTAGTTACGATTCACTGGGAAATGTTATAGCTGTTGTTGACGAACTTGGAAATAAAACAGAGTACGTATATTCGAAAAATGGAAATCTTATCCAGGTTTCTGATGCTATGGGTAATAAATCTGAATATACCTATGATTGTTTGGGCAAGTTGGTAAAGACAATTCAGTATGGCGCCAATGGAGAAGAGAAAGTTAATTCATATGCTTATGATCAAATTGGTAATATTATCGAGGCCGTTAATCCTCTTGGTGAGATTGAGAAGTATACTTATAACTTAGCGAATGAGATTGTTAGTCGACTAGACAGGGATGGCTTCGAAACAAAGTTTAGTTATACAGATACTGGCAGAGTGAAGAGTGTTGAATATGCCGATGGCCGAAGTGTAAATGTTAAATACGATTCATTAAATCACCTCAAAGAAATAGAGGATTGGACAGGAATTACTCAGGTTCAGTCTGATGTATTTGGAAGAGCTACTCAGGTAGTTAATCCGGAAGGACAGATTATAAAATATGATTACAATGAGCTCGGTCAGAAAGCAAGTGTAACTTACCCTGATGGTGATGTGGCTAAGTATATTTATAATGAAAAAGGCCTTATGACTCACCTACAGTTTGGTGACAAGTCTATTGATTATCAATATGATTCAATGGCTAGACTCATTAAAAAAATAATGCCAGAGGTTGTTACTGATTATGCATACAATGCAATTGGTAAATTAGAGAAGTTATCTCATAGGGGAAATAATCTCGAAGAAGTGTTAGAGTACGTATATGATAAATCTGGTAACAAGACATCAGCTAAAATAGTAAGAAATGGTGTTAAGGAAGTATTGGATTATAAATATGACGAACTCAACAGATTAACAGAGGTTTCCAATAGCACAGGTATCGTAAGATTATATGAGTACGATTCGTTTGGCAATAGAATAGCCAAGGATGATATTGAAAACGGTGAGTTAACAAGATATAAATATAATGATGCTGATCAATTAATTTCCGAGGAATTAGAAGGTAAGATTACAGATTACAGATATGACGCTAGAGGAAATCTTATTAATGTAAAATCAGGTAATGAAATTTTAAAAGAAATTACATTTGATGCAACAAATCAAATGTCAGAGATAAAAACACCTGAAGGCGTGACTAAATATACCTATAATGGATATGGTCATAGAGTTTCTAAAACAAGTGATGATATACAGATTAACTATACGGTTGATTTAACTCGAGAATATTCAAATTTGTTAGGCATATCTAGCAATAAAGGTGGAAGTGTCACTAATAAGAAGTTCTTTTGGGATACCAATGTAGCTGCTATGGAATATGATGATGAATTAAGCTTCTTCTTGCAAGATGATGTGGGCTCTCCAATTGATTTACTTGGTAAAAATGGAGAAATCTTGGAGCAGTATCGTTATGATGAATTTGGTAAGAGTAAAATAAATTCTAAATTGCAGCCTTTCACCTATACAGGATACGAAATGGATGAAAGTGGTTTGTATTTTGCTCAGGCCAGACGGTATAATCCTGATCAGGGAAGATTTATAAGTGAAGATATATTAAAGGGAGAGACCATTAGCCCTTATACTTTAAATCATTATAATTACTGTTGGAATTCTCCATTAATTTTTGTAGATAAGAATGGTCTAAATCCTATGGATTTAATTACTTCAGTATTTGATTCAGTAAAAAATAGTATGCATGATACCATAAATCAGGGAACGGCTGCATACATGGGGGATATAGAAGAAATAGTATTCGATTCAGATATGGCAGTGGCTATAAAAGAAGGATACAAAATCCCAATTTTTGAAAAAGCTGGAGAATATATAAGGATTGCGGACTCACAATATGCAAAAGCACCATCTGGAATAAACGTTATCAAGGAATCCAAATTAGCTACTTGGTGTAATAAAGCAAAAGGTTGGCAGAAAGATTTAGGAAAAGCATATAACGCAGAAAAATTTTTAGCAAAAGCACAAAAGGTAGGAAAAGTACTTGATAAAGCTGGTAGTGTATTAGCTGTTGCATTATCAGCTAAAGATTTTGAAGAGGAAGTACAAGCTAGTGCGTCTGCTCCTAAAACAAAACAGGCAACAAATGCTGTTGTTGAAACAAGTGTAAATTTGGGAGTGGGTGCTGCGGCTGGTGCTATTGGTGCGAAACTAGGAGGAGCCTTAGGTACTTTCTTAATCCCAATTCCAGGAGTCGGTACAGCTGCAGGTGTACTTATTGGAGCAGGTTTAGGTTTTATAGCTGGAGCTCTAATTGATGGATTTATAAATGCTGATATATTCTGCGGCGGTACAAAATCTGCTATGGATGTAGTGAAAGATTGGGTATTCGACGGAGTTTGTACAGTCAAACAATTTATGGGCCTGTGTCCAGTGGAGGGATAATTAAAATGAATAAAAAGAATAAAGTGACTGATGTTTTTGAGGTTGTCGATAGATTACCTGAGCTTACATGGAAATATTATTTTTTGCCACCAATTTTATATTCATTTGGACTGTTTCCATTTTTGATGAATGGTGTTGTAAACAAATATTTATTAGTGATGGGGATTTTGGTTCTAATTTTATGTCCATTGCTGTTATGGATACTATCATTTGAAGCTGATAAAGAATTTAAACACATTAAATTGGCAGCTGCTTTTTCAACCGAAGCAATGGTTGTAATGATCATTTCTACCAATTTATTACTAGCATTCTTATTTAATAGATATTATATAAATATTATTGCAACCTTAATTATTTTCAGTTTGAGAATTTATAGGATTAATCGATTAGAGAAAAAAATTGAGAATGGTACTTACGGTTATAATTTAGATGGGAAGATTAATACATCAATTATTTTGCTGGCAAGTTTTATTGGTGCAAGAATGGGAATGGCGGCACGAGTATCTGATAATCCTGCGATAAGAAGCGCGTATTATTTACTTATAATTTCTATTCTTTTAGATGTTATTATGGCGTTGTTTTCGGTAGATTCTGTCGTAGCATTAAGACTAAAAATAAGAGAAAAAAATAAAGAGGTAAAGAAATGTCAGAACTAAGATTTAGCGATGAATATATTACAGAGTGTGCGACTAAAATTAAAGAAAACTGCGATTTGCTTCAAAATGGTGAAGGTGGTATTAATGCATATATTCGCACTATGTCAAATATAGCTCGAGACGCAGTTATAAAGGGTGATGAGCATGATGCATTATTGATGTTTGTTAATAACGCATGCGTGTTACAGAAAACAATAGAGGTCACAGGAGCTACAGCGGGAGTGACAAAAGCAATGAGCGATGCAGCAGCCCAGCCTAACGATTCAGCCGAAGGAGTGTTGGGTGAAGCTGGTGAAAATATTAAAACCTACTTGGAAGATTTTATAACAAATGTAGATTATGCAGATGAATTTTTATTTTAAGGAGAATACAAAATGAGTAGTGAATCTCAGTTTGATTTAGAGGTTCTTCAGGGATATGTTGATACATTAACAGGGTATAAGGGAACCTGGGAGGGAACCACATTAGAGCGTATAGATCAAGGTGAAAACCAAGGAGATACTATTGACAAGATATATGAGATAGACGATGCACTTGATCAGATTCAGCAGTCGTATATTACATTGTTAGATACAACAATTACATATTTTACAAATCGTATTGCCACATTGACTGAAAATGAATCCAATGCTACAGATGCTGTTAATGAGACGGCTACATCTGGTGGAACTAATGGTACAAATGGCAATTCTGAAGGAACAGATAATGGCAGTAACAAATCATCTGGAGATGGTGATAATTAACGTGCAATAAATATAGGAGTTTATCATGACAAAGGGAGAATTATATGCAGCCATTAATTCAGAAAGAGCTAAAATAAATGAATTAAATAATAGAATAGCTGTATTAAAACGAGAAAAGGAAGAATTAACAGATACAAAAACAAAGCTTGAATCATTAGCTAGTAAATTTGAAGAAAATAAAAATCACAGTGTTAGCCAATTGGCTGAAACTGGATTTATGACTGGAAAAAAGAGCAAGGTTATTGATCGTTTCTTTGATGGAATGACAGAAAAATTAACTGGTGTAGATTATACATCTAGAGTTTCTGGTCTTGAAACAGCTATTTCTACTGTTTTAGCTGAGATTAATAAAAAGCAGGCAGATATAGATAATTGCTATGCACAGATAAACCAGTGTAATGCAAATATATCATCTTATCAAGCTCAAATTAGGGCAATAGAGGAAGCTGAAAGAAGAGCAGCAGAAGAGGCTGCTAGGAGAGCTTCGACAAAATAATTTTATAATTTGTAGTAATCCGCATTAGCGGTTTACATAATAAAAATGACCATACAGAAAGGAGAGATAATAGTTATGGCAATTAATAAAGTTGATTATGAGGTACTTGACACAGGCGTTACTACTTATGGTAGAAATGCAGAGACACTTGATGAGGTAATTAACGATCTTGTAAACATGAATGGCCAGCTTCAGGATGGTTGGACAAATGATACAGCAGATGCCTTCATTGAGAGATTTAATGATGAGTACAAGCCAGCACTTGAGAACGCACGTGATGCAATTCAGTCTATTTCTGAGTACATTTCTAAATATGTTCAGAACAGACAGGATGATGATGCACAGGCTGCAGCTGCAATTAGATCATAATAGGTTTTTAAGTGTCGGCAGATTTAATCTGCCGACGCAGAGTGTAGACAAAGTGTCGCGACTTTCGTCGCGACCTTTTCTTTTAGTAAAATTAGTTTGTTGATTCCTTGTAAATGGTAACTCCGTTTACTGTGAAACAATTATAATATAATGTAACAAGCGAAGAAACCAGGAGAAACATGATTGGAAAGAAATAACAAACGTAAAAAACGTAAAAAACGAAAAATATTTTTAAACCTTAATAATTCATGGCTATTTGTTATATTAGCAAGTATTGTTGATATGGTATTTATGATTCACTTGCCAGGAGGCGGAGGCGGTGTACCAATATTTGACTTGAGTAATTCTATGGGCTCATTAGGAAAAAAACGACAAGAAAAATTACTTTATGTATCGGTGAGTTTATTTTTGATAGCGCTTATTGGAATAATAATTGTCGCAATTGTGATTTAAGAAATAAGGAGACCTAATGGGAATAATTAATATAGTTGGAATTGGTCTAGTCATTCTGGCAGCAACAAATATATCTACTAGAGTACGGATGCAAAGTATGGCGGTGGATGGCAAAACTTATTCTATGTTTAAATATGCAGTAGTATGTGCAATTACAGCTGTAGTATTCAGTTTGATTTTTGCATTGTTAAATATTAACGCAAATAACGGAAGCAAATTATCACACTATGCTTCAGCTACATTTATAATTTTGCTTTATTGTATTTCTTTTGTGCTGGCAAAGAAGAAAATAGTATTTGAAGATGAGTGCGTGGTTATAAAATCGATTAAAGGAAACAATCGAATCAAGTATACCGATATTATCAATTGCATGTTGAAGGATAATAGAAGTTTATTAATTCAAACATCTACTCGTACTACAAAAGTCACAGATGTATTTCCAACAGGTGAGTTTGTTAAAATTTTAAAGAAGAAAAATGTCAAAGTAGAAAGAGAATCAAAATCAAATAGTTTTGAGATTTATTATCCCTTAGATGGAAAGATAGCAGTATTGATGCTCTACTACGGAGGCGGCGTTGCATGTATCATTGGCATGTTCTATTTAATATATAGTTCATTGATAAATGTTTGGGCCATAATGTTTTTGGCAGTAGTTGGAATTGTAAGTATCTTTAAGG
>JAFYYE010000008.1 GCA_017557715.1 Pseudobutyrivibrio sp. | reverse complement strand
AGTTTTTGGAGCAGGTGGCGACACACTTTTTGACATCTACAGCCTGGCTGTTTGTATGTGGTGTATCGCGGTGCCTCTTGCGCTCCTTGGAGCTTTTGTATTCCACTGGCCTGTACTTGCTGTCTACGCATGTACTTGTGTGGATGAAGTTGGAAAGCTTCCTTGGGTGTTCTATCACTACAAAAAATATAAGTGGGTCAAGGACTTAACCAGGTAATATAAATAGTCTCCAGTTACGGCTACAAGCTTTAGTATTTCCACGCTCTGCAATTGAATGCATCGCTTTGGAAATCTAAATGCTTGATGCCTACTGGAGGCCTTTTCTTAACTAATAATAATTCCTCCCCCCAAGACGACGTCGCCATCGTAGAAGACAGCGGACTGGCCTGGAGTTATGGCGCGCTGTGGCTCGTCAAAAGTAATCTTTGCTGAGGTGGCGCCTATGCGCTTCACATCACAAGGTTGCTCAGACATTCTGTAGCGAACCTTTGCCGCACATCTGAAAGTCTCTGGAAGCTCATCTGGACCAATCCAGTTTACATTTTCAACATAAACATCTCTTGAGAATAAGTCCTCATTCTTTCCAAGAACAACCTGATTCTTTTCAGTATCAAGTCTAACTACATAAAGGGGATATGCTGCCGATATTCCAAGTCCTTTTCTCTGACCTATGGTATAGCAAACAAGTCCTTTGTGCTGTCCAAGCACATTGCCTTCCATATCCACAAAATCACCTGGCTCATATTCTCTGCCAGTAAATCTCTTTAAAGCGGATACATAATCTCCGTCTGGTACAAAACAAATATCCTGACTGTCAGGCTTATTCGCATTTACGAATTCATGAGATTCTGCAATCTTTCTGATTTCATCCTTAGAATATTCTCCAAGAGGAAAATCAATATGAGCAAGCTCCTCCTGTGTCATGGAATAAAGTACGTAAGACTGATCCTTAGTAGCATCCTTTCCCTTTAAGAGCTGATAGCCGTTATCACATTTACGAACTCTTGCATAATGTCCTGTGACAATCTTATCACAGCCAAGCTCCTTTGCTCTTCTATAAAGCTCACAGAACTTAAGATGCTTATTACACTCTATGCAAGGATTAGGTGTCATTGCATGTTCATAGCAATAAATAAAATTATCAATAACCTTTTCCCGAAACTGTTCTTTAAAATTCCATGTGTAATGTGGCATACCAAGCTTCCTGGCCACATCCTTTGCATCCTGAACATCATCTAAGGAACAGCAGGTGCTGGTGTCAGATAAATCAATATCCTCATTACCATAAAGCTTCATTGTACAGCCTATACATTCATATTCTTTTTCTTTCATTAAAAGAGCGGCGACACTACTGTCTACGCCGCCGCTCATTGCTATAAGTGCCTTCATAATTCCTCTTTACTTATCTTTGAATAATCGCCTTTAAATTTACTTTTTCAAAAGCTACAAGAAGAGTATAACGCATAGTTGCATAAATAGGAACCATTATAAGCTGTTTAGGTAATCTGGCTATAATTACTGCAAGATAACCATCATGTAAATATAAAAGGTTAAGCCAATAACTATGCATGAGAACACATACAATAACTGTATATACTATCTCAGCCATTACCATTCTAGGTACTGTAAGCTTTTTTTCGTGAAGCATCAGGCCAAAAATAATACCTGTTACCGCACTGCTGACAGTGAAGCCTGGGAAGAATGGACCTGTTGGCTTTACAAGATATCCTCCCACATCAACTAGGGCTCCTACTACTCCACCTACACCTGGGCCAAATAGCACACCAGCTAAACAAATTGGTATTGAGCCAAATCTGATTTCAATTAGCTGATTGATTGGCACCTTGAAAAATCCAAGGACTATGCCAATGGCTGTAAGCATGGCTGCAGCAGTAAGTGTCTTTGTGTCTCGTAATTTTTTCATAAAAAATGCACCTCCTTTGCAGTTCCTCTTGTCTACATTGGAGATGCATAAATGCACAACTCATATGTAGCAGCGGGATGCGACCATAAAACCGCGGTAAAACCTTCGTCCAAGTGACAACTCCCTGTTCACCTAGCACTTAACGCTTTACAGTCTACTCTGCATTTGTTTTTTTTGTATTATAGTTATATTGTTCAGTAAATGCAATAGATTTTTTACAATTTAATTATTTATTATTTTTCTCTTCCTAAAAATCTCATTTTACCCTTTGAATCAAAGTGAGGATTCTTTGGATTATAAATTCTATGGGTGCCACTATTATCTTTTAGCACAATACTTTCAGGCTCTGTAACCAGCTCTCCAGCTTTTCTCTTACGCTCTGTCAGTTCGTTATTCAACTCTTGTATTTCAGACTTCATCCTGACCATATCATTCGCGAGACCCTTTGTAAGGTGAAGTATGTTTGTGGGATTATCCTTAACAAAATCCACCAAATCATCTTCCTGCAAACGAATTATTTTCATTGCAGTCATAGCCACAACTGTGTATATATCTGGTCTTTTTGTTAGCATTCCATAAGCACCAAAACAAGACCCTGGTCCAAATTTATCAACTAGTTTCTCATCTTTTGTACCATGGCCTATGTACATATGAGCTCTTCCAGAAAGGATAATATACATATAGGAATCTGGCTGCCCCTCAACTATAATTTTCATTCCTTCTGGAGCTACGAAAATTTTATCTTTACCCTTTACATTATTGTCATCCATAATAATTCTCCTATGCTCATCTATAATTTTTATACATTATAGATGTGATAATTATGTGTTAAAAAAGGCTGGGAAAAATCCCAGCCTTGATGACAAAAATATCTAATTATTTAAGAGTGATATTGCCCTTTACTGTACCGTAATCAGATGCCTTGATAACTCCACCAAGCTGAGTCTGAACATACTCAACAATAGCTTCATCCATTACAATACCTGTATCAAACTGATCTGCTGCACTTCCAAAAGCGTAATATGTATCTCCACCTGCTGCAACGAAATTGTTTGTTACTACAGCGTATGTATCTGTAAGTGAGAATGGCTTTCCATTTACACTATCAATTGTAACTCTGCTAATAGCTGCAGGCTTGTAATATGTAGACTTTGGATAAGCCTCGCCCTGAGCAAATGGAACTGAAGTGTCTACAGTAAACTTAATTCCAGAAACCTGTGGGAATCCACCAACTGCCTCTGGTGTGCAATATGTACTAGCCTCAAGAGCCTCGAGAAGCTCTGAACCCTTTACATAAACAACAGCAACAGTATTTCCAAATGGAAGAACTGTATTGATATCCTTCTTTGTTACAGAACCAGCATTGATTGTAGCACGGATACCACCACCATTTGT
>JAFYYE010000104.1 GCA_017557715.1 Pseudobutyrivibrio sp. | reverse complement strand
AGTTATTTTCTTAGCAATCTTCTTCTTATTAGTATTGAACAGAAAGAATGCGAAAGAAGTTACGGATGATTTTAAAGCAACTATTGGTATATCTTTAAAAACAGCAATTTTATTGGTTTGGAGTATCATATCTATCAGCGGAATTGGTACTTTCATATATGCGGGATTTTAATTGTAATTAGTTAGGGAGTATAAGAAATGAGCAACAAAACATGGGGGAGAATGACAATGGCGCTGACAATCTTTTTGTTGGTGCTTATAGGCGGATTTGTAATATTGATAGATCCATTCTTTCATTATCACAAGCCGTTAAAATCTTTGGAATACAAGTTACATAGTGAGTGGTACCAAAATGATGGTATAGCCAGAAATTTTAAGTATAATGCAGTTCTTACTGGTACCAGTATGATAGAGATGACTAACACATCTGAGTTGGATGATTTGTTTGGAACAAAATCTGTAAAGATTCCTTATGGGGGTGGCTCATACTATCAGATTGATTCCCTTGTAAAGCAGGCTGCAGATTCAAATTCAAAGCTTAAGATTGTAATAAGAGGATTGGACTTTAACAGATTGGTGACAGATAGTGTAGATGCTGTCAGAGGAGATGTTCCATTCCCAGAGTATTTGTACAATGATAATCCATTTGATGATGTGAAATACATTTTTAACAAGTCAGTCATTCTCAATGAAGCTATGTATACAATTCTTTATACAGAAAATGGTTATAAAACCACTTCTTTTGATGAGTATGCTAGATGGGAAGGCGATTATCAGTATGGACTCACTGAAGAAATGATAAATAATCATTTACAGGCTCCTAAAAAAGAGATGCTTCCAATTGATGAAAAAGAATATAAAAAGATTAAAGAAAATATCCGTGTAAATGTTATTGAAACAGCTAAGGCAAATCCGGATATAGATTTTTACTATTTTATCCCACCATATAGTGTGTATGCGTACGATTATTACAATCGTGAGGGTGAATTAGAAAAATTCTTGGAATATCATAAACGTGCTATGGCTATGATGTTGGAAGTGCCTAATATAAAATTATATTCATTTATGGATTTATATGATGTTATTGAAAATCCTGATAACTACCGAGATGAATACCATTATGGAGAGTGGGTAAATAGCACACTTTTGCAGTGCTTGAATGACGGAGAACATAGGGTTACAAAAGATAATTTTAAGTCATACTGCAAAAAAATAGATAATTATTATTTAAACTATGATTATGCTGCTTTGTTTGAGGATCAATATTTGGCATCAAGATAAATTCTTATCACCTACCGAGTAAAATCGGTAGGTGTTTTTTTTACAAACTGTTTATGCTATACTGATTCTGAATTACTAGGTGTAAAAGACAGAGGATAAGTGTTTATGATAAACGAAGAGCGCGTAAGGCATATGACATCCATGGCCATTTTCGAGAAGGAAATGGGTCCAGAATATCAGCCGATGTTACGCTATTCCAAGAAAGAGTATATTGCACTTCATGGCTGGGGTGGATTCATAGCAGGCACCCTGTTCTACGGAGTTATATATGCGGCCATTGTTTTATATCTGGTCAGCGATGTTCTTGAAAATATCACCACTATGTACATATTAATGATAGCTTTGGCAGGTCTTCTTGTTTACGCGGCCTACATCATTATCCATGTGCACGGGGCACGTGCCCGAGCAGCTAGACGCTACAAAAAGGGCAAAAGACTTATTAAAGAGCTGTCTTCAAAATATTCTAAGCTCAATCACATGTACGAGGCGGAGGTGCAGCAGACTAAGCCACTTCTTGCTAGAGATTATGACGACGAAAAAGGACCAGAGGAATTCTAAATGAACGCTTTTATCAGATTACGAGATGACATACGTAGATTCGTGCTTGCACGCGAGATGCTTTTCTTAAAAATATGGAGCGCCCTGGTGGCATTTGTTGGACTTATCTGTATCAGTAGCAATTTTGGTCACAACAAACACATCAGTCAGATTTGGGTGTCTATCATTATCGCTCTTGTCTGTGCATTTTTCCCTATTCAGGGAGTTTCACTGATTCTCACAATCGTATTGTTGATAGATTTAATATCTCTCAGCCCATTGGTTGCCATCGTTGCACTAGGAATGGTGGTGGTGACTTACCTTGTTTGTGCATATTTTAGAAGTAAAAACACCTACAATATGGTTGCTGTGCCAATTTGTTATTCATTTGGCGCACCTTACGCAATGGCGCTTGGGGCAGGTCTTATGTCTAGCATCAACGAGCTCACATCAATAGTTTGTGGTTCGGTTATGGCGTTTTATCTTCACGTGATTAAGGATAATACCACAGCAATCGTGGATGAGACTTCCAATGTATCTGTGTTTTCACTTATTCAGGAGCAGATGCTTCAGAACCGCTTGTTCTGGTGCTTCATTATAGCTATGGTTTCAATGTATCTTGTGGTTTATATGCTTCGCCAGTCCAGCATCAAGATGTCATGGATGATTGCTAACGCGGCCGGTGTTGCAGTTGAGTTTATCATCATGCTTGCAGGATACCTTCTCACAAGCCAAAAGGCAGAGATAGGAAGCCTTGTTCTTGGAAATATTTTAGTATTTGCAGTTGGATTTATTTTAAATTACTTTGTTTTAGATTTGGATTATTCGCGAATTGAGAAGGTTCAGTTCGAGGATGACGATTACTACTATTACGTTACGGCAGTTCCAAAGATTAGAATTGCTGAGGAAGATAAAGAAGTAAAGAAGATTTAACCATTCAAAATAGTTAAGCTTAGGGTTTTTATTATAAAGAAAGAGGAAGAAAGCATTGGTTGATTTTGTAAACGCTGTGGATGCCTTCATCGACGATTATTTTAATGTAAATATTCCCGATGTTTCCATCACAGATGTAATCGAAGTTTTCATAATTGCATATTTTATGTATCACCTGTTGGTTTGGGTGAAGAACAGCCGCGTTTGGATGCTTATCCGAGGCGTGCTTATTATCATGCTGTTCTTCCTACTGGCAGCTATTTTCCAGATGAACACCATCCTATGGCTTGGTGAAAAGCTGGTATCAGTTGCTGTGACGGTGCTTATCGTGGTGTTCCAGCCAGAGCTTCGTAGAGCTCTTGAGCAGATTGGTAGAAGAAAGATTACGTCGCTCTTCTCATGGAATATACTTAAGAGTAGCGTCAAAAAATTCGAAGATTCTACTATCGTAGGTCTTGTTACAGCCTGCTACGAGATGGGAGCAGTTAAGACAGGTGCTCTTATCGTTGTAGAAAAGGATATGCAGCTCACAGAGTTTGAGCGTACTGGAATTAATATCGATGCAGTTGTCACCAGACAGTTGCTAATCAATATATTTGAAAAGAACACTCCACTTCATGATGGAGCGGTCATCATCCGAGGAGATAGGGTTGTTTCCGCAACTTGCTATCTGCCACTTTCGGATAACATGGCTCTTTCAAAGGATCTTGGAACAAGACACAGAGCCGCTGTTGGTATTAGTGAGGTTTCAGATTCTCTCACCATCGTTGTTTCTGAGGAAACAGGAATGGTTTCATATGCCCGTGAGGGACGTATTGTGAGGGATGTTAAGGAAGATGAGCTTATCGCAGAGCTTAAGCGATTACAGAATCCAGAAGAAATAACTGAAGGATTTATGGCTACAGAAAAGGAGGGCAAGCTATGAAGCAGAAATTATTAAATGCCCTCACAAAGGACGTAGGACTTAAGATTTTAGCCATTGTTTTTTCATTCTTATTATGGCTTGTGGTAGTTAATATTGATGACCCTAAGCAGACTAGGACATTCACATCTGTTGTTACAGTCACAAATGCAGATGTGCTTACACAGTCTGGCAAGCTATACGAGATAAAGGATGGAGTAAACACTGTCAGCTTTAGAGTTACAGCGAAGCGTTCTATTATTGAAAAGCTTTCGCCATCAGATTTTTCTGCAGTTGCAGATATGAACAATTTGGAAAACAGTGAGCGTGTGCCGGTTACAATAGCAGCCAAATCATACGCGAATTACATCACTATTTCCAGCAGGCAGAATTACCTTTATGTAAAGCTTAAGGATTTAGCTACAGAGAGATTTGTTATAAACGCACAGACAACTGGTGATTTAGAGCCAGAGCTTGCAGTTGAGGAGGTTACCTGTAGCCCTACAGTTATCACTGTTACTGGTCCAGAAGATGTGGTTAGCAAGATTGCTAACGTAGTAGCAACAGCAAACATCACTGGCGTTACTAACAGCTTCACCGAGAACGTTATTCCAAAGTTCTTTGACAGCAAGGGAGAGGCAGTCGATGCTTCTTCACTTACGTTGTCAGTTTCCACTGTTAGCGTTAGTGTTAAATTCGTAAATACGAAGACAGTTGATATAGCTGTAAAGACTAGTGGTACTCTAGCTTCAGACCTTACACTTGGCTCAATCAAGACAGACCCATCGTCTGTAATGATTATTGGTGAGGCAAGCGCATTAAACGAGGTTAGCAACATCACTATCCCAGATACAGTTATTAACCTTTCAAACCTTACAGGTTCATTCACAACGACCGTTGATATTACCACATATCTCCCTGAGGGAGTGCAGCTTGCAGAAGGCACATCACCAAAGGTGGCAATTTACGTCACAATGGCAAACGAGACTGCATCTACAGTCAGCGTGCCTGCAGCAAATGTAGAGCTGAAGAATGTAAAACATGGTTTAGCTGCTACATTGGATGCAGAAAATATCACAGTCAATGTATTTGGTAAGGAAGACGATTTGGCGGCCTTGAAAGCAGATAATATCAAGGGCTACATTGATTGCTCAAGCTTTGATGTGGGCGAAAGCCAAAACGCAGTATTACAATTTGATAATCTTGATGGTATAACCATTCAGAATACATCAGTTACCGTTACAGTTATTGAAGATCCTAACGCAAAGGCGGATTCTTCAGACGCACATGATAGCGGTAATTAAATAGAAATGAGGATATAAATAATGGGAAGATTATTTGGAACTGATGGAGTCAGAGGAGTAGCTGGCTCAGAACTTACAATAGAGCTTGCTCGTGCCCTTGGTCAGGCAGGTGCTTATGTACTTACGAAGGAGGCTAGTCACCAGCCTACAATTATCGTTGGCTGCGATACTAGAATCTCTGGAACAATGCTTGCCTCATCGCTTATGGCAGGTATTTGTTCAGTAGGTGCAAATGCAGTTTATGTTGGGGTACTTCCAACACCTGCAATTGCTTATCTTACACGTAAGCACAAGGTTGATGCTGGTGTAGTTATTTCTGCCAGCCACAACCCAATGGAGTTCAATGGAATTAAGTTCTTTAACGGCGATGGCTTCAAGCTTTCAGATGAGCTTGAGGACGAGATTCAGGCTCTTATTGAAAGTGATATGAAGGGCGTAAATCTCCCTACTGGCGCAGAGATAGGAAAGATTGATTATCGTTTCGATCTTGGCAGAGAGTATGTAGATTTCCTTAAGAAGACAGTACCTCTTGATTTATCAGGATTAAAGATTGTTATCGACTGCGCTGAGGGCGCTTCATACCGCACAAGCGTGGCTTGCCTTTCAGAGCTTGGTGCTGAGCTTATTACAATTCACAACAATCCAGACGGAACAAACATCAACAGCAACTGTGGTAGTACACACATGGATGAGCTTAAGGCTCGTGTGGTTGCAGAGAATGCACAGGTTGGTCTTGCATTTGATGGTGATGCCGACAGAATGCTTGCAGTAGATGAGAAGGGACGCCTTGTTGATGGCGACCAGATTATGGCAATCTGCGCAAAACACATGAAGGATAATGGTACCCTAAAGAAGGATACTTGTGTTGTTACAGTAATGACAAACCTTGGTTTCACATTGATGGCAAAAGAGCAGGGCATCAATGTTGAAGCAACAAAGGTTGGCGATAGATACGTTTTGGAGAACATGCTTGCTAACGGTTACAACATCGGTGGTGAGCAGAGTGGTCACGTTATCTTCTTAGATGACAACACCACAGGAGATGGCTTGCTTTCAGCACTTCACCTTCTTCAGGTTATAGTGGAGACAGGAAAGTCTCTTTCAGAGCTTGCTTCTATCATGGAAGTACTTCCACAGGCACTCGTTAATGCAAAGGTGCCAAACCACAAGAAGGAAAGCTACATGGAGTATCCTGAGATTGCAGCTGCCATCGAAAAGCTTGGTGAGAAGTTTGCCGGCGAAGGCCGTGTTCTTATTCGCCCATCAGGCACTGAGCCACTTGTTCGTGTCATGATTGAGGGTAAGGATCAGAATGAAATTGAAGCTGATGCTAAGGCGTTAGCTGAGCTTATCACTAAGACTATGTTATAGGAGTTTTGTTAAATAGAGTTATGATTTCAAAGAAAGTTACAATACGAAATGCCACGGGGTTACATTTAAGACCTGCTGGTCTACTTTGCGAGATAGCAATGAAATATGGCTCGAAGGTGACTTTTAAGACAAATGATAATTACGAGGCCAATGCGAAGTCAGTACTTAGCGTATTAGGTGCCTGCGTAAAGAGTGGAGAGGAGATAATAATTAGTTGTGATGGCCCCGATGAAGAGGTGGCGTTAGCCGACCTCGTTAGTTCTATTGAGTCGGGATTAGGAGAATAAAGTTTTACTTAGGAGGACAGAATAATGTTGAACTACAAGCGTTACAAAGCAAACCCAGTGTTACAGTTTCCAGAGCGTACATGGCCTAACAAGCAGATTACCAAGGCTCCAATTTGGTGCTCAGTTGATCTACGTGACGGCAATCAGGCCCTCGTCGAACCAATGTCAGTTGACGAGAAAATGGAACTATTCGACCTCCTAATAAAGCTAGGTTTTAAGGAAATTGAAATTGGTTTTCCCGCAGCCAGCCAGATAGAGTTTGATTTCTTAAGACAGTTAGTGGCAGAAAATAAAATACCTGATGATGTAAAAGTTCAGGTGCTTTCCCAGTGCCGCGAAGAATTAATAGACCGTACCTTCGAAGCAATCCAGGGAATCAAAAATGTTATTTTCCACATTTACAACTCCACATCCACACTTCAGCGAGATGTTGTTTTCAACGCTGAAAAGGAAGAGATTATTGAGATTGCAAAGAAGGGTACTCGGATGGTAAAGGACCGTCTTTGCAAATATGATGGAAATCTTCAGCTTGAATATTCACCAGAGTCCTTTACAGGAACTGAGGTAGATTTTTCACTTGAGATATGTACAGCAGTGCAGGAAACTTGGGACCATGCAACAGATGCCCCAATCATTTTCAACTTACCTGCCACTGTTGAAATGAACACACCAAATGTTTACGCAGACCAGATTGAGTGGATGAGCACTCATTTCAAGGATAGAGAAAATATCATCCTTTCAATTCATCCACATAATGACAGAGGAACAGGCGTGGCTATCACAGAGCTTGGACTTCTTGCTGGCGCAGATCGTGTAGAAGGCACACTTCTTGGAAACGGCGAGCGTACTGGTAACGTAGATATTCTTACAATCGCTTACAATATGTTTTCACAGGGCGTCAATCCAGAGCTTAACTTGGATGACATCAAGGAAATTGTTGAGGTATGTGAGCGAGTTACAAAAATGCCTACAGACGCAAGACATCCTTATGCTGGTGAGCTTGTGTTTACAGCATTCTCTGGTTCTCACCAGGATGCGATAAATAAGGGCGTCCGAGCAATGAAGGAACGTCAGAATATGTACTGGGAGGTTCCATATCTTCCAATCGATCCTGCAGATATCGGACGTAAGTATGAGCCAGTGGTTCGTATCAACAGCCAGTCTGGCAAGGGCGGAGTTGCCTTTGTTATGGATACTGTTTATGGCTTCAAGCTTCCAAAGAAGATGCAGCGTGAGTTTGCTGATGTTGTTCAGTATATTTCTGAAAAGCAGGGTGGCGAGGTTACTCCGCAGCGTATCATGGAGGCATTCAAATCTCAGTATCTTGAGAACAAGGAGCCACTTACTCTTGAGTATGTGGTTATCAAGGATGATAAATATACTGATGATACAGTTGCAATGCTTGACTTCAGCTACAATGGAGAGAAGTTCCATTCAGAGGCTGAAGGAAATGGACCTATCGATGCTGTTAAGCTTGCAATCAAGCAGTGTGTACCAGCGCTTGATTTCACACTTATCGATTACACAGAGCACACACTTGCTCAGTCGCAGGGTTCAGGCGCAAAGGCTGCAGCATATATTGAGATGCGTGATGAGCGTCACGGCAACACTACATTTGGTGTTGGCGTAAGCTCAAACATCACACGTGCGTCTATCCGCAGTATGTTTAGTGCATACAATCGTCTTATTGCTAAAGCAAAAGATTATGTATAGAAAAGAAGGAAATTAATTGATGAGAAAGATTTTGGTTACAGGATGCAACGGTCAGCTTGGTCGTGCAATCCAGAACGAGTATGGAAACGAAGTTGAGTTTATCCTTACAGATGTTGTAGAGGGCGAGAAAATCTCTCCACTCAACATCATGGATTTAAACGAAGTGCTTAGCTTTGTTGAAGCTAAGAAGCCAGATGTTATTATTAACTGCGCAGCAGCTACTAATGTAGATGGTTGCGAGAAGGACTGGGATTTTGCTTATAAGCTCAATGCACTTGGTCCTAGAAATTTGGCTATCGCAGCTACAAAGGTGGGAGCAAAGCTTGTGCATGTCAGCACAGATTATGTTTTCCCAGGCAACGCTGAAAAACCTATTACTGAGTTTGACCAGCCAGCTCCAATCAGTGCTTATGGTAAGACAAAGTATGAAGGCGAGAAGTTTGTTCAGCAGTTTGCAGATAAGTGGTTCATCGTTCGTACAGCATGGCTTTACGGCGATGGAAAGAACTTTGTTAAGACAATGCTTAGCCTTGCAGAGACACACGACGAGCTTTCAGTTGTTTGTGATCAGCTTGGCTCACCAACATCAGCAGTTGAGCTTGCCCGCATGATTCACCATCTTGAGCCTACAGAAAACTATGGAATCTTCCATGGCACATGCGAAGGTGACACAAACTGGGCAGATTTCACAGAAGAAATCTTCAAGCTCAAGGGAATCAATGTAAAGGTTAATCACGTAACTAGCGAGGAGTACAAAAAGATGAATCCAGCTAGCGCAGACAGACCACATTATTCAATCTTAGATAACTACATGTTGCGTTTAACTAGTGGTTATCAGATGGCAAATTGGAAAGATGCTCTTCGTGAGTATTTAAATAAATAATTTTAAGAAAATAGCGGAGCGAAGGAGATTATTAATATGAGAACATATTTAGTAACAGGCGGAGCTGGTTTCATCGGCT
>JAFYYE010000103.1 GCA_017557715.1 Pseudobutyrivibrio sp. | reverse complement strand
ATCTGAGCATTCTGCTCTTCCTGGCGAGTCTGTGCCTTCTTACCTAAGAAATATAACGCTTCGAATGCAGCGATTTACACAACAAGAATTACAAGCAATACGATTGTTTCTGTGCTCATAAAATATCCTCCAATTTCTAAGCTCCCCTGGAGCCACAACTAGAGGATATTTTACCATGCCACAATTTTAAAATCAATATGCGGCGTCTATCTTATAATTTCCAGATATCCTCATTATACTGAGCAATTGTTCTATCGCTAGAGAAGAATCCTGCATTTGCGATGTTCTTAATCATCTTACGTCCCCACTCGATGCGGTTTTCGTAAGAAGTAAGTGCTTTCTCCTTTGTTGCGCAGTAGTCCTTGAAGTCCGGGAAGGTCATGAACCAGTCCTTATTGAGGAGCTCGTTGTAAAGACGCTCAAGATTCTCCTTCTGACCTACTTCAAGAAGCTTGTCAGATACGATGAAGTCTACACACTTCTTGAGGTTTGCATCCTTCTCATAGTAATCACGTGATACGTAAGAAGCATCTGCGTAACGCTTGATTACTGTATCTGAATCCTCACCAAAGATGAAGATATTATCATCACCTACGAACTGGTGCATCTCCACATTCGCGCCATCCATAGTACCGATTGCAACGGCACCATTAAGCATAAACTTCATATTAGAAGTTCCAGATGCCTCTTTAGAAGCAAGTGAAATCTGCTCGTGAATATCGCAAGCTGGGATGAGCTTCTCTGCAAGTGTTACGTTGTAGTTTTCTACCATAACAACCTTGAGGTATGGGCTAACCTCTGGATCCTTTGCAATAATCTCAGAGAGGCAAAGGATAAGATGAATAATATCCTTAGCAATTACATAAGCTGGAGCTGCCTTTGCACCGAAGATTACTGTGATTGGGCGAGCTGGCTTCTTGCCTTCCTTAATCTCGAAGTACTTATTAATTACATAGAGCGCATTCATCTGCTGACGCTTGTACTCATGAAGTCTCTTAATCTGAATATCGTAAACTGAGTTGTCGTCAATCTGGATTCCCTGTGTCTTTGCAAGGTAGTTCTTAAGAACTGTCTTTCTTGCATTCTTCACATCAAGGAACTTCTGAATAACTGCATCATCATTCATAAACTGCTCAAGCTTCTTAAGCTCAGTTGCATCCTTCTTGAAGCCTGGTCCGATGAGCTCCTCAATAAGCTTTGAAAGCTCTGGGTTGCAGTATAACAACCAGCGGCGGAATGTGATTCCGTTTGTCTTGTTATTGAACTTCTCTGGGTAGAGCTTGTAGAACTTGTTAAGCTCTGTCTCCTTAAGAATCTCAGTATGAAGGGCAGCAACACCGTTGATTGAGATACCGTAGTGGATATCCATGTGTGCCATATGTACAAGATCGTCCTTGATAATGGCTACATCTGGGTCACTTACCTTCTTTGCGATTCTATTGTGAAGCTCGCGAATTATAGGCATAAGCTGTGGAACTGCCTTCATCATAAAGTGGATTGGCCACTTTTCAAGAGCTTCTGCGAGGATTGTGTGGTTTGTGTAGGCAGTACACTTTGAAACCACATCAATTGCCTCGTCCATTGTAAGCCCGCGAATCTGAAGGAGTCGAATAAGCTCAGGAATTACCATCGATGGATGTGTATCATTTATCTGAATAACTGCGTAATCAGCAAGATCATAAAGGTTTGAGCCCTTTTCTATAGCCTCATCTAAGATGAGCTGAGCCGCATTACTTACCATGAAATACTGCTGATATACACGGAGTAATCTTCCATTGTCATCTGAATCATCTGGATATAAGAACTATGGCAGATTCTTTGTAAACTCGCTCTTGTCAAAATTAATTCCATCTTTAATAATTGATTCATCCACTGTTTCTACGTCGAAAAGATGAAGCTTTGTAGATACTGAATCATATCCTGTTACATCTATATCATACATTCTTGACTGAACGTTGAAGCCACCGAAATCAACCTTATATGTCTTATCAGTCTTTGTCATCCAGCTATGCTCAGACATCCAAGGGTTTGGCTCCTCGTTCTGAAGATTATTATTGAAAACCTGCTTGAAAAGACCCATGTGATATGCAAGACCTACACCATCACCATTAAGACCAAGTGTTGCAATTGAATCAAGGAAGCAAGCTGCAAGTCTTCCAAGACCACCATTACCAAGTGAAGGCTCAACTTCGATTTCCTCAATCTCTGCAAGAGACTTACCGCATGCCTCAAGCTCCTTTGAAACCTCATCATAAAGGCCAAGATTAATCAAGTTATTTGAAAGAAGCTTACCAATTAAGAACTCTGCACTGATGTAGTAGAGCTTCTTCTTGCCGCCCTTGATTTCCTTGTCCTGGGCCTTATCCTTTACATACTCTAATAAACCAATGTAAATCTCTTCATTTGTGCACTGGTCCATGTGTCTACCAAATCTTACCTTGATATACTCATTTGCTGTCATTTTTATCCTCCTTTAGTCCTCAATGGCTTCCCCTTGAGGGGAAGCTGTCAGCTTCAGCTGACTGATGAGGTGTTTCTTTTCGTTCGATTTACTGACATTATAATGCTATATCTCAATTAAAAACTTGCGCTATGTTATCCAAAAGTGATACTATTCTATCAAATGTAATCATTTTCAGCATTTATTGCTGAAAATGATTGCCCAGAACTGCCTTGCCGCAGGCAATATAAAATGGCAGTTCTTCATTACCCGCCGGAGGCAATATGATTAACATAAACGAATATCAAGCCATACATGAAAACGTTAGTCACTTTGACTACAACATACCGTATAATACGTACCCTTGTACTATTCCACTGGACTTTGAAAGCGTGCCCCTTCACTGGCATGAGGATGTGGAATTCATTTATATTAAGAAGGGTTCAGGAGTTATTGTAATTGATGGAGATGAACATATAGTGAACACTGGGGATATTGCATTTATCATTCCTGGTATGGTTCATGGCATCTTTCAGAATGGGGCTGATTCTATGGAGTACGAGAACATCCTCTTCGACGGAAAGATTTTTGCTTCAAGTACAGATGACTTTTTTGATACTTTTTTGCTTCCATTTTTTAGTAATACCGTGGAAGTGCCCCATGTGTTCAGACATGGAATCGCTGGCTATGAAAGTATGAGAAAGTATCTTGATTCCAATGACAACATTTCAAGTCACCGGGAGGGTGCCTGGGGGCTGGCAATAAAAGGTAATCTCTATTTACTTTTATTTGATTTGGTCACTTTATATGAAAAGAAAATTGATTCGTCTAGTAAGAAAAAAATAGACAAGCTGAAGCCTGTCATTAAATATGTGGAGCTCCATTACAGCGAACCTACCACCGTTTCCGAAATGGCCAGTATCGCCGGTTTTTCAGAGTCCCACTTTATGAGGTTTTTCAAGGATACCTTTGGCGTCAGCTTCGTGACATACCTGAACGATTACAGGCTCTCCATGGCCGCCCGCCTACTGCTTGCCACCGAGGATACGATTCTCGATATTTCACAGCAGGTGGGATTTGAAAACCTGTCTCACTTTAACCGAAAGTTTAAGGAGAAGTACGGCAAAACACCCAAGGAGTATCGTGTAAATAAATAATGTACCAATATAATATGAATCGTGAATGCTGCTCAGGTAATGAAATGCCGGGCAGCATTTTTGAATTGGTCTAAGTTCCTTCAGGTCTATAAATACTGGTGAAAGAAGTGCGGATAATATAATCAACACAGGTGTTATCATTCCTAAAAACTTCTTGCCTGAACCTATAATTCTTAGAAGCATTGCGAAGAATATTATCGCTAAATCATATAACAGCAGTGCGGAAATTTCCCTGGCAACTGTTGTGAAGCTTTCACTATAGAAGAGACTGATTTCAAAGATAATTGATGGGGCTATAAAAGCCACAGCGTAATAACCTAAATCCCTCAGAAAACTCACTTTAGAATGCCACCAGATAAACAAGCCGTTTTCCTGATCTTCAATATAGTACATAGATGTGGCAATTCCGCAAAGCATCAACCACATCGCAAGAATTCCTCTAAGCGGCATTAGTATTACTGGAGCATCTATCATTTCTGACGAATCCATGTAGCTTGCCTTGAAAAGACTGTCAGAAAGACCATAACTATTGAAGCTTTTTTCTATCTTTGCTAGCTGGTCAGCAGACATATCCCCTTGAAAAACAGTGGCACGCATATAATTAACCAAAAGCTTCTTTGCTACTGATGGATAGATGCGACTACAGATAATCTCTTTCCCTAAAAGATGCGAAAGCCCCGATTCCCGTATTATCACCTGTACTCGCTCCGATGGAAATTCGTTAGAAGCTAGCTGCTCCACTATGAAATCTAAATCCTCTGGCACTAACCAGCCTTCTGCGAGAGTCTGGTTCGCTACGTCATTCTTTAGCTCTTCTGAGAAATCATAGAAGAAGTACTTAATTACACCTGTCTCATCAGACAAATTCTCTCTAAGCGCCTGGGAGCTTTCGTCATCACCTGGTATATACACGCCAATGGACATAATATCATCCTGCCCATGCCCAACTTCCTTCAAAAGAAATACCATAAGAGGCACCAACAGTAGCATCAATATGTAACTTTTCTTTCTGAAAAATCGTTTCAGTAAAAGTAGGTATCTCATTTTCTAATCTTTCTTCTCCTAATGAAAATTGAAGCTGATATAAAAATTATAGTGTAAATAACCATTATCAAAATATATTCGCGATGCAGTCCCCCCATGTAGGTGAATGCCACTCCTGTTGGAAGAAGCTCCCCTAACTTTTGAAGGGCGTCTGGGAAAAATGATTTAGGGTAAAAGTATCCTGAAATATAAGCCATGCCAATGAAGATAATAAAAGCTGCCAAAAACTTATTTATTACCCCTGTAACCACCTCAAAAATGAAGAAACCTAGCGCGGAAAAGAGTATTACCACTGCAATAATATTAATTTCTGATTTAATAAGAGCCATATCCCCTATTATTTCGCCATTTTCAAAAGATAGTATTCTCAGTCGTGAAAGTCTTCTCACTATAATCAATATTAATTCCACACAAAAAAGGTTCATCAAAAAGTAGGCAAGAAATTCTGCCAAGATCTGCCAGCTCACTCCAAGCCCCTTTGCGCTGATGAATTGATAGGTAGCTTTTTTCTTGCCAAGGAAGAAACTGATAGAACAAAATGACATTAGCAGCAAAAAGAATAGGCTCAAAGAAATGCTGTAATACTGCGGTGTTGTGAGTCCATCTGATAAACCTAGTTCCGAAAACTCTACCAAATCTCCTCTCGCCAACATAGCTCCTACATACAGCAATAAAAGCCTGTCAATCTGGGGATTTATAGCTTCTGCAGGAAATCCTGCATTTTTCATTTCCTGTTCAAGAACCAATAATCCTTTTTCTGAACTTACAACCAATTCGGATGCAATATCTGCCAGTTCGTCCATCATTACGCCAGTTATGCCTCTTTGACCTGATGTGGCAAAATATTCTAATTTTATATCATTAGATAACGCATTCAACGAATTTACGAATTCGTCGGTAATCAAAACATAAGCTGATATCTTCCCCTCTCGGAGAGCATCTTTCGCATCGTCTTCCACATCGAACTGCACAATCTCAAGCATAAATCTACTATCATCATTATTCTCTAGTAGATCCACTCCCATAGAAAGCATATTATCAGAAGTATCGCCAACTATTCCCAGCTTATATCGCATCTGCTCCTCTTTATAGGATTCGCTGTTAAATATGGCATAGCCAATTGCAGACACCACCATCGCCACCAGCACTATCATAATCAGCATCCCTGGGAGAAGCTTGAAGCACCGTTTTAATTGAACTAAAAAATAATCCCCAAATTTAATCATAACTACAGCCTTCCAATAAGATGTGGTAAATCACCATCATATGTATATGGATGAAGGACACCGTCCTTTAGAATAAAACACCTATCACAAAGCTCTATCTCCTGAAGCTCATGGGTGGATATAATCATAGAGCCACCACTACTTCTATAGCTTTCAAAATAATCGTAAATCTCATTTCGGCAGACCATATCGAGGGCGGCAGTTGGCTCATCTAAAAGCATCAGCTTTGGATTCGAATTCATTGCGCAGCCTATAGTAAGACGCTTCTTCATTCCTCCGGACATCTTGCTTACCGGCACCTTTAAGAATTCATCAATCCCAAGAAGCTTCAACACACCGTTCTTAAGCTCCTTTTCAATATCAGCCCTGCTGTACCACATTCGCAAGTTATCCCAAGCATTAAGCTCCTCAATCAAAGGATTTTCCTGTGGAACATAAGCCATTACCTTATTTCTCAGCTTGCTATCCCTAAGCAAATCCTTGCCGTCCATATTAAAAAAGCCGCCCTGAGGCTGCTGCAATCCCGCAAGAATGGACAGCAGTGTGCTCTTGCCGCTGCCATTTGCGCCAAGTATACCTATGATTTCACCAGCATTTACCTCCAAATCGATGCCATTTAACACCTGGTTCCTACCATAGTTCTTTTTGATACCTTTAATTTCAAACATTATCTTCCCCAATCTTTTGCTATTAAGCTACCTTCTGTTTTGATTTTGTTGTTCTCTATAAATTATCTCTTGCAATTGCCACTGCAATGATGAGATTTCACTATAACAATTAGATATCATTTGATTCAATGTGTTAATGAGATTAGCTATTTGATACACAAGCTCATCAGTATCTGAACCAGCTTTATAAATCATTTCTGCCAATTCCTGCTGCATATCACGGGCTTCTTCATTAGTTTTACCAATCCATGACTCCCCCATGGTCATGTCATAGCTTTTATTCCAATCATAGATATTCTCTATTTGAGATTCCTCAGATGCAACTGAGGATTTATAACTTTCCAGCTCTGAAATATTTGCTCTATATGTATTTATAGCACTATACAAGCTACTAATCCTAGCCTCGATGTCTCCTCTACCCAAGTCTCTACCCTCTATTTCTTTAGTTTGATATTGCTGGCCGCATGCTTATCAGCCTTTTCTATAGACTTCGCCAATCCATTAAATGTCTTTACCAGACTGGTGCTAGCCTGCTTCTGATATTTCTTTGTGATGTCATTTACTCTATCTGCATGTCTTGCCAGTAATTCAGTGACTGCTGTACCTTCAAGGTTTTCTGCAGCTGCTATCAATTCATCTTTTAGCTGGCAGTCAGCCGCGGCTGATTCTATGTTGTTAACTAGTTTTCTGTATTCATCTGTTTCTATTGATACTTTGGTTTTCATTAAATATATCCTTGTCTTGATAATTCTTACTTTAGAATGCCCTTCTTTTCCACTGATAAACCTTCCCAATATGCATGGCTCACCAGATGAACATTTACACTCTCAAGTTTTTCTCCATATTCCTTATCCTCAATAACCCTATCTGACATACACTTTGGACATCTAAAGCTTGAAATGGAAAAAAATTTTTCTCCATCTAATGAAGATACTATCTTTTCACCATAAGTATCTCCGTTTGTAAAATATAAGCGTCTAATATTTCCGCATTGTTCGCAAATTCCTTTTGCATTTATTAATAGAATTTTCTTCATTGTTTATAATTACTCACCACACTCCATAAATAATCATGTATTTCATTTAGTGGTTCATTTAATCGTTTTCTTTCCTCGAAATCATTATCCCAAATATAAAACTCAGATAAACCATGATTACCTGGGTAAATCATATTATAACATTCGATTATTATTCTTTCTTTTTCAGCTTCACCAAGATTTTCTGTTAACCGCCTATATGTACTTTTTAAAATATTATAAGCAGGTGCGACCTCATCATCTCCGTATTCAGCTAATATATCCATTAATTGTTTCATCATCCGTTGTATTTTTTCAAAATCCATAAAAAATCTCCTATTTCAATTTACTACAATCCAAAACTTCCACTCCATCAATTTCCCAAGGGCGTTCTATAAAGATTTGCATCTTATCAGTACCATTTAATTCTTCAAGTATTTGCTGCACCCTTTTTGCATCATCACTATAGTCATTTTTTTGTAAATAATCTATTAACTGAATTATCTTTTCCATCCATTAACAGAATTCTCTCGTACACACCATTTCAATTTAGCTTTATGTTCTAATATATTTTGGGAAACAATGCAGCCTCCCGCCCCTCTATAAAAATATTATTTTCACTCATATCTTTTTAACCTTTCTACAAGCTTTTTTCTATAAGGCAATTCCACAGCTCATATTTATTGTTTGCTACACTCTTTCAAATGCTTGACTATAACCTCTCTAGTCACAGATTTTTCATCTTGTATAGAACAAAATAATTCTT
>JAFYYE010000102.1 GCA_017557715.1 Pseudobutyrivibrio sp. | reverse complement strand
GCCGATTTTGTAGAAAAATTTTCTGATGTTGAGGCGTTTAATATAATGCAGGCTGAGCAACAGCTGATGAAAGAAGGTGTGCCTTTTACAGAGGTGCAAAAGCTTTGTGATGTTCATTCGGCATTGTTTCATGGCAAAACTAGAGAAGAAAAAATAGCTAATGTAGAAAAAGAAGTTGAAGCATCAGCAGCAAGAGTAACAACATCCAATATCACTATAGAAAAAAGAGAAGCTGCAAAAAAGCAGGCTGAAATAGTAGGACATCCACTTCATCTTTTTACTAAAGAAAATGCGGCTCTTACGGAAGAGATTAATAAAACAAAGAGTTTGATTAAAGATATTAAGATTGATACATCTGATGATAACAATAGGAAAATAAACGCAATTATAGATAATCTCAGAAAAGTAGCTATCCATTATGCTAAGAAAGGTGATTTGCTTTACCCTCACATGAAAGCTAAATACGAGATTTCAGGTCCTTCCGATGTTATGTGGTCGGTTGACGATGAGATTAGGGATGAGCTTAAATTCATATCAGATTCTGACTTTAGAAAAATCGAATATGTGAATAGATTAGAACATGCTATTACTCGAATGGAGGAAATGATTTATAAGGAGCAGAATATTCTCTTCCCTATTTGCACTAGATTTTTCACTAATGAAGAATGGTATCAGATTTATCAGGATTCAAAGGATTATGCGCCTTGTTTGGTTGATTTCATAAAATGGCCTGAGGCAGAAGAAGTATTGTCAAAAAAGAAAGCTAATAGTAAGGCTGCGGAGGATATAATCAATCTTCCAGGTGGACATTTCACACCTGCTCAACTTAGAGCAATACTCAATACTCTTCCCGTAGAAATATCATTTATAGATGAAAATGATAATAACTGTTTCTTTAACGAAGGTCCAAAGCTATTTAAACGTGCTGGCATGGCCATAGGACGTGATGTGTATAGTTGTCATCCACCAAAGATTGAGATGATGGTTAGGTCTATAATTGGGGACTTCAAATCTGGTACTAGAGATAAAGTGTCAGTTTGGATGGAAAAAGAAGGTATCCCAGTGCTTGTGGAGTACATTGCAGTTAGAGATGACAATGGACAATATATCGGCACAATGGAATGCGTTCAAAAAATGGATGAAGCAAAAAAGCATTTTGAAAAATAAAATCAAACTGTTGCAATTGCAACAAACTGACTCTCGTTCTAGCTGTATATTATGAGCATCAAAGAAATCCGGTTAGAAAATGGAGGTAAACAATGGAAAATAAGATGTTTTGTTATCAGTGTCAGGAAACAGCAGGCTGCACTGGTTGTACAATGTCAGGTGTTTGTGGAAAGAAGCCAGAGGTGGCTAATCTTCAGGATTTACTGGTATATGTTACCAAAGGGCTTTCATTTGTAACAACAAGTCTCAGAACTGAGGGCAAGGAAGTATCGGAAGTTGTTAATCATATGATTTCGGTAAATCTTTTTACAACGATTACAAATGCAAATTTTGATTATGATTCAATAGCCCAGAAGATAGAAGAAACTATTAACGTAAAAGAACAGTTAATAGAAAAGCTTTCAGACAAGAGTAACCTTCCGGATGCTGCTATTTGGAATGGTGATAAAACACAGTATGATGAGAAGGCGAAGACTGTAGGTGTTCTTTCAACAGAAAATGAAGATATTCGTTCATTTAGAGAGTTGATAACATATGGTCTTAAGGGCCTTGCTGCTTATTCGAAACATTCAAATGCTCTTTTAAAGGATAATGAGGATGTCGATGAATTTCTTCAAAAAGCGCTAGCAGCTACTTTAGATGATAGTCTTTCAGTAGATGATCTGATTGCGTTAACTCTTGAGACAGGAAAATACGGAGTGGATGGTATGGCACTTCTTGATGAAGCCAATACATCAGCTTATGGTAATCCTGAAATTACAAAAGTAGATATTGGCGTTAGGAATAACCCTGGTATTCTTATTTCAGGCCATGATTTGAAGGATTTGGAGATGCTTTTAGAGCAGACTAAGGGCACAGGAGTAGATGTATATACTCACTCAGAAATGTTACCAGCCCATTACTATCCATTCTTTAAGAAATATGATAATTTCGCTGGAAACTATGGAAATGCATGGTGGAAGCAGAAGGAAGAATTTGCAAGCTTCAATGGACCAATTCTGATGACAACAAATTGTATTGTACCACCAGCAGATTCTTACAAAGATAGAATGTTTACAACAGGTGCGGCAGGATATCCTGGATGTAAGCATATTGATGCGCCTTATGGTGAAACAAAGGATTTCTCTGAAATCATTGAAATGGCGAAGAAATGTGATGCACCTACTGAGATAGAACGCGGCGAAATCATTGGTGGATTTGCTCATGAGCAGGTATTTGCTCTTGCAAATAGTGTAGTAGATGCAGTTAAAACTGGAGCAATCAAAAAGTTTGTTGTCATGGCTGGTTGCGATGGAAGAGCAAAAAGTAGAAATTACTATACTGAGTTTGCTCAAGCTCTTCCAAAAGATACAGTGATTCTTACAGCAGGCTGTGCAAAGTATAAATACAATAAGCTAAACCTTGGTGATATCAATGGAATACCAAGAGTTTTGGATGCAGGACAGTGTAATGACTCATATTCACTTGCACTTATTGCATTAAAGCTTAAAGAAGTATTTATGCTTGATGATGTAAATGATCTTCCAATTGTCTACAACATTTCATGGTATGAACAGAAGGCTGTAATCGTATTACTTGCTCTACTATATCTTGGGGTAAAAAATATACACTTAGGCCCAACACTTCCTGCATTTCTTTCACCTAATGTTGTAGATGTGCTTGTACAGAATTTTGGTATAGCAGGAATCACAAATGTAGAAGATGATATTTGCAAGCTTATCTAAAGAACATAGGAAGTATATTTTCTTGTAATTGATGTGCAACAAAATATAGAGATTGCTATTTACCTACTAAAAGAGTATGCTTTTAGAAAAGATGAAGAAAAGGGGGATAGTAAAAATGATTTCAAGAGACGAGGCCTTCGACTTATTGAAAAAATACAACAAGGATTCTTTTCATATTCAACACGCATTGACCGTTGAAGCTGTTATGAAATGGTATGCAAATGAACTTGGTTATGCAGATGAAAAGGAATATTGGGGAATTGTTGGACTTTTACATGATATAGATTTTGAATTGTATCCAGACGAGCATTGTTTGAAAGCTCCAGAATTATTAAAAGAGGGCGGTGTGAGTGAAGATATTATTCATGCAGTATGTTCACACGGATACGGTATTACTGTTGGTTGCGGAGAAACTATAGATGTAGAGCCAATAAGAGAAATGGAAAAAGTACTCTTTGCAGCTGATGAGCTGACAGGACTTATTTGGGCGGCAGCTCTAATGCGCCCATCCAAGAGTACTAAAGATATGGAGCTAAAATCTCTTAAGAAGAAATATAAAAGCAAAGGATTTGCTGCAGGATGCTCACGAGAGGTTATAGAACGTGGAGCAAATCAGCTTGGCTGGGAGCTTAACGATTTGTTAGATAAAACATTGCAAGCGATGGCAGCTAGTGAGGATATTATTAACAAGGAAATGTTAGCGGGGTAAAGGCCTATGAAATCAATCCTTATTAAAGATACAACACGAGAAGAGCGCGAAGAGATTATAAAAGCATCTCTTGACTGTGGAGGCGGATGTGAAAACTGTTCTTCATGTTGGCTTGGTGGCGGTAGTCCTTGGGACATTTACCAGGACTATATAGATGGAAAACGTGAAATTAGTGATATTAATAAGGATTATATGTCTATATACCGTCATGATAGGCAAATAAAATAGGTATATTTATGAAAGAAGCTCCAGATATTATAAATTCAACTGAACAAGAACGGCGTGATTATATTAAGCAAAGATTTCCATGTGTTGCAGATTGCGATATGTGTGGGCTTTGCAAAGTTTTTCACGGAAAAGATGCAGAAACAGCTTATGACGATTACATCTCAGGGGTACGGACATTTTTTGATGTATCAGCGGATTACAAAAGATAATCTATAATTTTTATTGCAAAGTAAAATTGTATGTGCAATAATGTCCCTAGAACTTATAAAAATAAAAAAGAAAGCGAGGTATTCATTGATGAGTGTATTAAAGAATATGGATTTAATTGAATATAGTATGAAGACCTCGGTTTTTGGAATTATTAAATAAAATGATTTTTAACCGTGGCTTTTGTCACGGTTTTCTTTTGTCTATTATCAGGCGTTTCCAATAATAACAGGTCTCATACATAATTGTAATAACTAACAATAGTAGGAGACAAAGAAATGAATAATTTAAATAATAATCAGATAGGACGAATTTCTGAGGTACAAAAGAACAGCTTCAAAATAAAGTATCAGGGTCAGGATATTCCTGCAAAACTTAAGGGATATTTTTATGAAGAAAGTGCTGACAAATTGCCAGTTGTTGGAGATTATGTAAAATTTACCTATAACACATCTGGGGACTCACTTATTCTGTCTGTGGAAAAAAGAAAAAGTTTTTTGCAAAGACCAGACCAGGCAAAGACAGGTGTAATGCAGTATATGGTTGCCAATGTTGACTATGTTTTCATTGTTACATCTTTAAATGAAGATTATAGCTACAACAGAATTGCCAGATATGTCAGCGTTGTATTGCAGGGCAAGGCGATACCAGTAGTTATTCTTACTAAGTCTGATCTATGTAATAATGTGGGCCGTTACCTTTGTGAAGTAGAAAACATTGCTGAAGGAGTTAGGGCTCATGCAATCTCAGCGTTATATCAAATTGGAATGGATGAGCTGGAAGAATATCTGCAACCAGGAAAAACTATATGTTTGATGGGGTCTTCAGGTGCAGGAAAATCAACGCTTTTAAATGCCATATGCGGTGAGGAAATTATGAAGACGTCTGCTATACGTGAGTCTGATGACACAGGTCGTCATACCACCACTTACCGTCAACTCATAGAGCTTCAAAATGGGGCTTTTATTATTGATACACCAGGAATGCGTGAAATTGGAATGGCCATGGTTGATGAAGGTATTGATAATACATTCTCAGATATAGTGGAATTGGAAAATCGATGTAAATATAGCAATTGCAGGCATGATACAGAGCCGGGCTGTGCTGTAAAACTTGCCATTGAAAGTGGAGAATTATCAATGGAGAGATTTATGCTTTATCAAAGTCTTGGACAGGAGAATACAAATAATTATGCCAAGAAAAAGGAAATCTCAAAATGGGTAAAGGCATACAAAAAGATGAAATAAAATAACTTTGATTTTCTGATATATGGGGGATTATTTTGCTGAAAAAGTATTTATACGTAATCAAAACTCAAATAATTAGAAGCATGGCATACGAGTTTAATGTTTATGGCAATATTATTATGCAGACCATAATCATGATTACCTCGGCTTACTTTTGGCGCGCACTATACAAGGGGCAGACTATGGTTGGAGATGTGGATGTTGATAGTATGCTTACCTATGTCATTATGTCTTCGATTTTGTCGGTGCTTTTTATTACAAATGTTGAGAGAAGAATACAAAATAGTGTTGAAAAAGGCACCGTTGCTACGGACTTGATGAAGCCAATAAATGTTTTTGGTGTTTATTTTGCTGAGGACATTGGAAATATCATCGCGCTAGTTTTTCAAAATATACTTCCAATTTTTATTATTGGCTCACTTATGATAAAGCTTCCGACGATGGCGAATCCAAAGGATATTCCGCTATTTATCATTTCAGTTATCGAATCGTTTTTGATTAACTGGCTGGTGGCAGCGTTGTTTGGAATGATTGCTTTTACCGCTGTAAATATTGATGCGCTTATTCAGGTGAAGAAACATTTGTTAAGGCTGCTTTCAGGAAGCATTATTCCAATTTGGTTTTTCCCGGTGGGAGTGCAAAAGGTTTTAGAAGGACTTCCATTTGTGTATATATACCAGTTGCCCCTTAGCATTTATATTGGCAAAGGCAGCAGTGTAGAATATTTATCGCAAATGCGAATTCAGTTTATCTGGCTCGTGGTTCTTTCAGTCGTTTTCTTTTTTGTGCAAAACAAGGTGATAAGAAAGGTAATGGTTCAAGGGGGATAGAATGGTGAGATTTTTTAAAGAGCTGGGGCATTATCTAGATGTGACGGTTCATGTAATAAAAATGGCATTCATGACCATCATAGAGTATCCATCCAATATTGCAGGGTGGCTGATTTCAAATCCACTGCAGTTTATCATGGGATTTGCCATTATAAAATTTGTGGTTGAATCCTTTGGACAAATTAATGGATGGACATACGGCCAGTTGGCGTTTTTATATGGACTATCAGTCATTTCTCATGCACTTTCAATGATCTTTTTTGTGCAGGGATGGTTCATGGGGTATTTTGTTATTGAGGGGGAATTTGATCGATATCTGACGAGACCACTCGGGGTTTTGTATCAGTTCTTTTTTACCAACATTAACATCTTTGGTATAACCGATTTAATTCCTGGAATTTTAGTTTTTATATATGGATGCGTGAAGTGCCATGTAGTAGTCAGTCCACTGTTTGTCATTCAAATAATTATCATGCTGGTTGGCGCCACATTTATTAGAGGAGGCATATATATCCTGCTTGGAAGCACTAGCTTTCACACAAGAAGTGCCGTAGATTTCGGCCAGTATACTCAGGAAATCATGGATAAGACTACGATGTATCCACTTTCCATGTACCCAGAGAGCATGCAGTTTATCCTGACGTATCTTATTCCAATCGGCTGGGTAAGTTTTTATCCGGTGTCATCATTGCTTGGAGTGGAGGCAAAATTCAGTGGATTAGTTATTCCATTTGTAACATTGGCAGTTGGTTTTATTGTGATGCTGATTGCTGGAGCATATTTTAATTTTGGACTACGTAAATACGAAAGTGCAGGTAATTAAAATGATAGATGTAGAAAATCTTTGTAAAGATTATGTGCTAAAAAGTAAAGAGCCTGGCCTTAAGGGGGCAATGAAGGGGCTGGTTAAGCCTAATCATAAGATAATCCATGCAGTAAAGGATTTGTCATTTCATATTGATACAGGTGAAATCGTAGGATTTATAGGTCCTAATGGCGCGGGAAAAAGTACCACAATAAAGATGATGTCAGGAATCCTTACGCCAACGCAGGGACAGGTGTTGATTGATGGCCGTAATATTTCCAAGCACAGGAAAGAAGTGGTAAAGGATATAGGCGTTGTCTTTGGACAGAGGTCTCAGTTGAATTGGGATCTTCGTCTTGGAGAAAGCTTTGAGCTTTTGAAGCATATTTATCAGATTAACCAGAAGGAATATGATAAAATTCTTGATGAGCTAGACCAGATTCTTGGCATAAAGGAGCTTTTAGATAAGCCTGTTAGACAGATGTCTTTGGGCCAGAGAGTGAAAGGCGATTTAGTTGCGTCTATGATTCATTCACCTAAGGTTTTATTCCTTGATGAGCCTACCATTGGATTGGATGTTTCGGCAAAATATGCTTTGAGAAAATTCATTAAAGAGATTAACAAGGTGAGACACACAACAGTTATTCTAACCACCCATGATCTAGGTGACATTCAGGAACTGTGTGAACGACTTATAGTAATCAATAACGGAGTGCTGATGGAGGATGGTAATCTGTCGGAAATCGTTGATAGAATAGCTCCTTACAAGACGCTTGTTGTGGAGTACTATGATGAGGTTGCGCCGGAGCATACCCGATGTAAATTGATAGCGCAAGATGGTAATGTTGCTAAATATCGCTTCATGAAAAATGATGTTACCGCAGCGGAAATCATTGCTGATCTTTCAAAGGAAAAAACGATAAAGGACGTTTCAATTGAGGAAACAGGAATTGATGATATTATCAAGATTGTTTATGGGGCGTAGAAGAAGAGACTCCTGCCGGATATTCCGACAGGAGTTTTTTTATACTACAAGTTTAATGACAAGCAATGTTCCTTATGCAAAATTGTGATTCGTTAATTAGTTTCTCTAAGTTTTTCATAGCCAATATTTTAGCAAAGGAGCATAATCACTTCAAATCTAATCTCGCAAGTATTAATATATAAAGAAAGTAGGAAAATTTAGGAGGCAGAATGGATTTTAAACGAGAATGGGCAAGAAGCAGGGACGAATTGGTGCAGGCCATAAGGAGCCTTGGCTTTCCAGATGAGCTTGGAGTGCAGATAGCAAAGATGCTTGGCAGTCCAAAGGCAATGGAAAGGATGATGGCGTATCTTTACAATGTGAAGCCAAATTCCGCTGAACTCATAGTGGACGAGGCACTTGCTATTTGCAGTGATATAGATAGATGGCGAGAAAAGAAAGCCAGCGAGGAAGCTAATGTCAGGTACAATGAAATGCTGTACTATGGTTTAGATTTAGATGAAGACTATGAATGATTCTATTTCAATAATCTTTCCTATGGTAAATCCTGTGATAACGAAAAAAAGTGGCAAGTACGAGACTGGGGGGAGATATGAGCTCTATTAAATTGATACACGGTTCTTGTGCAGATCAAAAGACAGATGTGATAGTCAATGCGGCAAATTCTGGCCTGTGGGCTGGCGGTGGCATTTGCGGAGTGATTTTTGATAAGGCTGGAATGAGAGAGCTGACAGAGGCTTGCAGCAAATATGATACTCCACTTAAGGATGGCTCTGCTGTGATTACACCTGCATTTAATCTGACAAATGCAAAGGTTATTATTCATGCTGTTGGGCCTAATTTCGCCATTACACCGGAAGCTTTTAAGGAACTGTTTGAGGCATATTACAATTCACTGGTGGTTATGAAGGATAATGGATATTATAGCATTTCATTTCCGCTGATTAGCTCAGGGATTTTTGGAGGAGATTTGGCTCGTCCTGCTGCTGAGTCTACAAAGCAGTGCTGCAGAGCCTATAAGAAGTTCACGTCGGATTATCCAGATTATGATATCGAAGTACTTCTATGTGCATTTGGAGCAGGGGAGTATGCAGAGGCGCAAGAGGCGTTTTTACGCTAGAAACCATTGCAGCACAGCACTCAGAAGAAATGGGATATGAAGGAGCTATTACAGGAAATGCAGCCAATAAGGAGTTGGTCGAACATTATCAAGGAGTATTCGTTGGATGTCTGTGAGGAAGTCGTGTCTCCTTTAAATCGTATCTTATCTGGATTTCATCAGGAGAATATGTTTTAAGTAATCCTAAAAATGAAACAACAGAACCGGCTTTAGTTATACGGAGTCTATCGATGTACACATTATATGTGGCATTGAGGACTCCGTTTATTATAAGGTAAGCTGTACCTTTTGAGTCTGTATATAATCCTTTTCTGACACCATCTTCGAAGGTTTTGATATCCATAATCCTTGAGATTTTGGAGCCAATCTTTTCTTTGACGTTATTATTCACTTCTTTGAGAGATTCTAAATTCAATTTTTCCATGAGACATATTATAGACAAGAATTTAACAGAAAACTGTACATAATATTTCTAGTTTCCTGAATGGTATTATAAAAATGAAACAAATGATAAAATGGTATTGATATTATAACGTGTTAATATTATAATCATAACTTGGTTTTATGAGCGGATTTATAATATGTTAGAGGAAAAAATGGAAGGAAATGAATTATTAAACGACATTGTATCAGCGATGGAGTCTGGTGAACTTCAGGCTTATTATCAGCCACAGTACAATGCGAAGAAAGGTGTTATCGGAGGGGCAGAAGCTCTTGTTAGATGGATTAAATCAGATGGTACGATGGTATTACCAAAGGATTTTATTCCAGTTCTTGAAGAAAAGGGGCAGCTGTCTATTGTCGATTGGTTTATAGCTGAAGAGGCATGTAAAACTATAAAACTTCTTAAGGATAAGGCTGTCAGAATCAGTGTTAATTTTGGACGTGAGCATGCTAAGAATACAGATTTTGTTCAGAGGCTTGATAATTTAACCAAAGCCTACGGAATCGATAAAAGTTTATTAGTTATTGAAATCACTGAATCGGATGTAGCTGCCGATAAAAAAGAAGTTATTAAATGGGTCAATGCGATAAATGAAGCGGGCTATGTGATTTCTATCGATGATTTCGGTTCTGGAATGTCATCTTTATCATTTGTGAAAGATGTACCTGCTAATGTTTTAAAAATCGATAGATCATTTCTTAATGATAACTGTCAAACTGAAAAAGGACGAATCACTCTTGAGTCAGTGTTCTATTTTGCGCATAGACTCAAGCTTCTTACTGTTGTAGAAGGCGTTGAGACTAATGAGCAGCTTCAGTTTATCAATACCTGTGATTACATTCAAGGATTTTTATTCTCTAAGCCTGTTTCAAGAGCAGATTTTTTGTCTATGTGTCTTGAGGAGGCGCCAGTAGAAGTAAACTATGCAAATCCCTTTGAAAATAATGCTGTTTTTGGAAGAGTAAGGATGCTGATTGAGTCTGTTTATAAGAAGTTCCCTCTTATCAAGTTTGCTAATATCAGCAAAAACTCTTATACATTTATGAGAATGGAAAATTTCTTGGATTGGACTATTCCAGAAACTGGTGCCTACGACGAATGTCTTGAAAGAATTGTAAAAAGCATAGTGCCTGAATCGAAAGAAGAAATAGCTACGGTATTTAGCCGTGAAAATCTCATTAAAGCGTTCAAACGCGGTGAGACAAGGATTCTTCGTATTGTAAACCAGCTTGATGATAATGGCGAAATTCATAGAATAGCAATCGAAGATTACTTTATGGAAGATTCAGTTAGTAAAGACATTTATGTGGTATCATTTATTCATTCAGTTCATTTCGAAGATAATGTTTACGTTGGAAATGCCAGATAAATTGATTATTTACCTCTTTTGTACTTGGTTTAAGTGCAAAAGGGGTTTTTTATTGTGTTATAATATAGACAATTGATTATTTATGGTAAGCATATAAAATTTTGGAGAATAATGACTTATGAATGAACGACTAAAACAACAGCTTGATTTTGCCCTTGAAATTGATAAGGAAAAGAACATTTTTAGACAGACACATCTTTCGGGGCATGGTAGAAATGAAAATGATGCGGAACATGCCTGGCACATGGCGATAATGGCCTACTTGCTTAGGGAATATTCCAACGAGGAGATTGATATTTCCAAGGTAATGTTAATGTGTCTAATTCACGATATTGTTGAAATCGAAGCTGGAGATACATACGCATATGATGAGGTAAATTTAAAAACTCAAAAGGCAAGAGAAGATGCTGCAAAAGAAAAAATTTATTCATTGTTGCCTGATGATCAAAAGCATGAGCTTATAGAACTTTTTGATGAATTCGAAGCTTATGAAACAGCAGAATCAAAATTTGCTCATGCGATGGATAATCTTCAACCATTACTTTTAAACAATAGTAACTGTGGAGAGGATTGGAGACAGCATGGTGTTACATCTGCACAGGTTCGTGGGCGTCAGGACAAGACAAAACTGGGTTCAAAGACTCTGTTTGAAGTAGTTGATGGCATTATTAGAGAGAATATAGAAAAGGGGAATATTAAGGAATGAAAACAGCACTGATAACTGGAGCAACATCTGGAATAGGCAAAGAATTTGCAATTCAGCTGGCCGAACGTGGCTATAGATTGATTGTTACTGGAAGACGTGTGGAACGTCTGGAAGAGCTAAAGGCGTCTCTTTCTGTTCCTGTGGAAATCATTCCAGTGGATTTAAGCAAAAAGAAAGAGTGTTTTGGCCTTTTGGAAAAACTTAAGGATGAAAACATTGATGTATTCATTAATAATGCGGGACTTGGAGCTGCAGGTCCATTCTTGGAGACTGATATAAAAAAAGAGCTATCAATGCTAAAGGTAAATGATGTAGCTATGCATATTTTATTTAAGGGGATTTTACAAAATATGCATGAGACTGGAGATGGTTATATATTAAATGTTGCATCTTCGGCTGGACTTCTTCCAGGTGGACCATACATGGCTGGTTATTATGCATCAAAAGCTTACGTTGTCAGTCTTACAAGAGCAGTGGCTTGTGAGCTAAAAGAAATGGGAAGTAGGATAAGAGTCAGCGCTTTGTGCCCAGGACCTGTAGATACAGAATTTAACGAAAATGCTGATGTGGTCTTTTCACTTAAAGGTATTACGCCAAAACAGTGCGTGCAGGAAGCCTTACATGGTATGGATAAGAAGAAGCTTATTATTGTTCCATCTCTTAGGATGAAGTTAGCCTGCACTTTTTCGCATTTAGTTCCATATGCTATTCTTGTGAAAATGACAGGTAGACAGCAGAAGAAAAAGCTTGGTTAAACATGGGAGAATTATATGAAAATATTAATTACTAATGATGACGGCATTGAGGCAGATGGAATAATTCGTCTTGCAAGAGTGGCAAGAGAGTTTGGAGAAGTTTGGGTAGTAGCACCTGAAAGTCAGAGAAGTGCAGCAAGCCATAGCATCAGTCTGCATAGTGCTATTGATATATATCCTTGCCCAGAGTTTCCAATAGAAGGGGTGAAGGCTTACTCTTGTAGTGGTACGCCAGGAGATTGTGTTAGAGTAGGAAGTCTTAGCGTTATGCCTGAAAAACCAGAGGTAGTTCTTTCTGGAATTAATTTTGGCCTAAACGTAGCGTCAGATATTCAATATTCAGCTACTGCTGGTGCGGCTTTTGAAGCGGCTTTTCAGGGATATCATGCAATTGCTCTTTCTGAAGGGTGTCATTTTAGTGATGTTACTGATAAATACATCCGTGAAATATTAAAAAAGCTGTTATCTTCTACTTTGGAGCCAGGATATATTCACAATGTTAATTTCCCAGATTGCCCACTTTCTGATTGCCAGGGCGTTCTTTATGACAGAACAGTTTCACGAGGAATGTTTTATAAAGACCACTACAATGTGGTAGAAGAGCTTGATGATGGCGGCGTTAGGTATATGGTAGAGGGAGTTTATACACCTGAAGCAGAAGATGACTCAGATTTTCAAGCAGTCCTTCACAACTATATCTCTGTCGGTGTTGTAAATAACGTTGGTTATTGATATAATTACTCTAGTTTTTTTAGAATATTACCTGATTAATTAGGAGGCAAATATGGCAGAAAATAAGAATTTTGTGATAAATGTTAATGGCGATGGCGGAGTAAACATTTCAGAAGAAGTTGTTGGCATCATTGCAGGCCTTGGCGCTGTTGAGGTAGAGGGTGTTGAGTCTTTAGCTGGTAATCTTACAGCTGATACTATTTCAAAGGCAGGTCAGGGAAAGCTTGCAAAGGCTGTTAGAGTTGTTGATGCTGATCCTGGAAAGATTGTTGTTCGCATGGCTATTAATATGAAATATGGATATGAGATTCCAAAGGTTTCAGGCATGGTTCAGGAAAAGGTTAAGCAGGCAGTTGAGACTATGACAGGTCTTGAGGTTACAGCTGTAGATATTCGCATCGCAACAGTTAGTGTTTCTTCAAACAACTAGTTTGCAGTTATTTATTTTTTATGCATATTAATGTATAATTATGGGGTGCTATCTTAAGGGTGGCATCCCTATATTATTCTAAATATCAACATTTTTTAGGAGTATTATTTTATGAATAGACATGAAGTCAGAAAAGAAGTATTCAAGGCAGTATTCATGAATGAGTTTCATGATACTGATGATATGGAAAGAGTTATAGATACTTTCCTTCAGGGCCGTAACAATGCAGAGGTTGAAGACCTTGCAAAGAACAATAAAACACCTGAGGATGAGGAATACATTAAGACTAAGTCAGAAGCTATTATTGCAAAGCTTCCTGAAATCGATGAGCTTATCAATAAGTCTGTTGATGGTTGGAAGACTACACGAATGGCTAAGGTAGATCTTACACTTATCCGTCTTGCATTGTATGAAATCAAGTTTGAGAGTATCCCAGTTGGTGTTGCAATCAACGAGGCAGTTACTCTTGCAGATGAGTTTGGTACAGATAGCTCAGCTGGATTTGTAAATGGCGCATTAGCTAAATTAGTATAGGGTGGCGAATTTCATCAAAAATGAATAAAAATGTATATAGCGTTTCACAGGTAAATACATATATCGAGAGGATGTTTTCCGACGATTTTATGCTTGGAAACCTTTCTCTTTCAGGCGAGGTCAGCAATTGTAAATATAATCATACTGGCCACATTTATTTCACTCTGAAAGATGAAGGAGCTGCTATTTCCTGTGTTATGTTTGCAGGAAAGCGAGCACGTGGTCTTAAGTTTCAAATGAAAGATGGAGACCAGGTTGTAGTTACTGGGTATGTTGGAGTTTATAAGCCTTATGGTACTTATCAGGTTTATGCTAATGAAATAGAACTTCAGGGTGTTGGTGATTTATATCAGCGTTTCGAGGCGTTAAAGGCAGAGCTTCAGGAAAGTGGCATGTTTGATGCAATGTATAAAAAGCCTCTTCCCACTCACGCTATGAAAATAGGAGTTGTCACGGCACCTACAGGGGCAGCCGTTCACGATATTATCCGTGTATCCAAGACGCGTAATCCATTTGTTCAAATTATTCTTTATCCTGCACAGGTTCAGGGAGAGGGTGCAGTAGCATCTATCGTTAGTGGTATTCAGAATTTGGATCAGATGAATTTAGATGTGATTATTGTTGGTCGTGGCGGAGGTTCCATAGAGGATTTATGGGCTTTCAATGAGGAAGAAGTTGCCAGAGCAATTTTCAGGGCAAACACTCCTATTATTTCAGCGGTAGGTCACGAAACAGATGTTACTATTTCTGATTTTGTTGCTGATAGACGAGCTGCAACACCTTCACAGGCTGCGGAGCTTGCAAATTTTGTATATCAGGATTTTGCTAATCAAATTATCAGGTATTCGGATAAGCTTGAGCGTAATATAGATTTTAAGATTCAGGCATATCAGGAGCGCTTGGCAAGTTTCGGTCAGAGATTACAGCTCCTTCGACCTGAAAATAAAATAAAAGCAAATGAGGAGAGACTTAATAATCTTTCGATACGTCTTCAAAATCTTATCCAGATAAAGTTGGATAGATATGAGAATTGTTTAGTTGCTTTATCTGGACGTTTGGATGGGCTTTCACCAGCAAAGAAACTTGCGGCAGGATTTGGTTATATTACAGATGAATCTGGAAAAAGAGTTGATTCCATAGAACAGGTTTCTGTTGGAGATAGTATCAATATCAGAATAAAGGATGGACAGCTTATCAGTCAGATTACAGACAGGAGAATATATGGCTCAGAAAAATGATAATCAGGAAAATTTAAACGAAACTACAATTGAACAGAGCTTTGAAACATTAGAGGAAATCATTTCAAAGATGGAGTCGACAGACATATCTTTAGATGATTCCTTCGCTTTATACAAGGCTGGCATGGAGGAGTTACAGCATGCTAATGCCAAAATCGAACAAACTAAAAAGGCTGTCATGGCTATTAGCAAAGATGGCGGCTTAGAAGTTTTTGAAGAGGAAGAATAGCATGGAGATTAAATACGAGCTTAATGTTAGGGCTGAGGCAGCAGAGGATG
>JAFYYE010000101.1 GCA_017557715.1 Pseudobutyrivibrio sp. | reverse complement strand
CTCAAATACAAGCTTGACCTCATCAAGCTCAAGAAGCTTTTCATACTGCTTAATTATGGCATTTTTAGGCTCGCGCAAAATACGTACAAGCATATCCTCATCAAGCATTTCTGTAGCAAATACAATAGGAAGACGGCCGATAAATTCTGGAATCATACCGAACTCTCTTAAATCCTCTACTGTAACCTTCTGAAGGATATTTTTATCATCGTCATACTTGTCCTTAAGGTCTGCCATAAAGCCCATAGATGAATGTTTATTGAGCCTTGCTTTTATGATTTCATCCATTGCAGGGAACGCTCCACCGCAAATGAATAATATGTTTCTAGTGTTGATTGTAGTGGTAGGTACCATAGCATTTTTGCTTGATGCTCCAATTGGAACCTCTACATCAGCTCCCTCGAGAAGCTTGAGCATACCCTGCTGAACTGACTCACCACTGACATCACGCTGGTTTGTGTTTTTCTTTTTAGCAAGCTTATCAATCTCATCGATGAAGATAATACCCTGCTGACAACGCTCCACATCATTTCCTGCAGCGGCAAGAAGCTTACTTACAACTGATTCGATATCGTCACCGATATAGCCTGCCTCAGTAAGAGATGTGGCATCTGTGATAGCAAGAGGTACATCGAGAAGACGTGCCAATGTGCGAACGAGATATGTCTTTCCTGAACCTGTAGGTCCAAGCATAAGCATGTTTGACTTCTCGATTTCGATGTCGTCCATTGTGCCTGTAGCCACACGCTTGTAGTGATTATAAACCGCTACCGACATAACCTTCTTTGCGTAATCCTGACCTACAACATAATCATCCAGCATCGCCTTGATTTTGTGAGGTGGGATGATGTTATTAATATCGATGGCAGGGGCTGGTCTATCCTCTTTAGTCTGGCTTGCTGTACCATGAGCATTCTTAACCTTTGGGCCTTCATTAAAAAGGCTGCCAAGATTTAAGAAGCTGATGTTTGGCATCTTGTGCATATCCATGTTGCTCTTGGAATTATCACCACCGCCAAATCCAAAGCTGCCCATAGAATCGAAGGTGCGCTGCATACATTCATTGCAGACGCCCATTCCTGGAGCCATCTTGATAAGTGGGCCACAGATATTGTCTGGTCTATGACACATATAGCAAAATTCTGTAGGCTTCTTATCGTTATTGTCGTTAGAAGAATCATCCTTTTTGCTATCAACAACTTCTTCTATAATTGCATCTGAAACATCTGACCCATTCTTGTCATCTGGATCAAACTCTCTAAAATCCTGATCTGACATAAAAATCTCCTTAATACTTTACCTGACACTAGCTTTCGTAAAATTCAAAAACTTTATTATAGTAATCCTGAATTATGTCATCTGTGGCATTGAATATTTCATGCTTGCTTTCAAAAGTGCAAAGCGTGCAATTCTTAGCCAACTGACTAAACTGCACCTGTGGCTCTGGCATTACCAACAAATCCATGGATGCTTGCATTAGTATAACAGGAATTTCTACTAAATGGGCGTTTTTAAGAATTTTTTTAGAAACATTAAGCGATTCTCTTATCCAAGAGTAAGTGGCACCATTGGTGCGGTAATGTGGTTCTCTTTCACGCTCATTATATTGATAAGTGTACCGTGCCTTGGACATTGCTGAACAATGAGGATACTTAAATGTGTGGTCATAGTCATGATGCTTAGGCAGATATCTTTTTTTGAATATCGGTAAATATGATAGCAGGCAAACCACCTTTGCCACGAAACCACTTACGTTTTGTGACGACAGTTGAATCATAGGTGATGTAAGCACTGCTTTTTCAAATACATTAGGATATTGCTCTAAATACAGAGCTCCAATCGCTCCACCCATGGAATGAGCAAAAAGATATAAATGCTCTGTCAGGCTTTCTGAAATAACAACCTTTTCAATGAACTGGTTGAAATCTGAAACATAATCCTGAAAATGGTCCACATGAACCTTAGAGTATCCTTCCACCTGACGCTCTGACAATCCATGGCCTCGATGTTCCATAATAAACACTGAGTATCCCATCTCATAGAAGTAATACATGGTCTCTGCAAACTTAGTAGTGAACTCGCAATATCCATGACTAATCACAATAGATGCTCGCTCATTTGGATTAATCAACATCTGATAATGAAGCTTCATGCCATTCGTATTTACGAAGTAGTCATCTTTTATTTTATCCTTAAGAAATGGCTGAATCGAACCTGCCATCTCATCAGCAAAATTCTTATTTGTAATAAATATATCCTGAAAAGTCATAGTCTAACCTCAATATAAACAGCTATGATTGTTTTAATTGAATTTATCAACAATCTCCATAGCTGTATCTGGATAGTTTGTGATAATTCCATCTATCCCCATCTCGCAAGCCATCTTCATGTACTGCTTTGAATTGATAGTCCAGCTGTTTATCTTAAGTCCATACTCGTGACATTTCTCCACGTAGTTTGGATACTGAACATTGTAAAGTGCTGGATGAAGCGCCTCCACCTTGTGGTCTCTGCCATATTCAGGCATATCCAAGGTGCCGTCCATATAAAGGAAAGCTGTGTGGGCCTCAGGGTCCAGCTCCTGCACCTTCAGGATACTGTAGTGATTAAAAGATGAGTAAATGACTCTATCTTCCATATCAAATTCCTTAGTCATGGCAATGATATCTTCCTCGATACCTTCATAGAAATACACGCCATTTTTGATTTCGATATTGATATGAAGATTTGTTGGCTTAATCAGCTCAAATACTTCACGCATTGTAGGAATATCTGCATGCGCACAAGCCTCAGGCATTGTCGCATTATAATTGTAACGGCGAAGCTCTTCGAGAGTATAGTCTCTCACATAACCTTTTCCATTTGATGTTCTGTCGATTTTTTCATCGTGGATAACTACCAGCTGTCCATCCTTAGTCTTGTGGATATCTAACTCAATTCCATAAGCCCCCATCTCTACTGCCTTTTGAAAAGCAGGCAATGTGTTTTCTGGCAAATAACCACTGGCTCCTCTATGAGCCCAAACTACTGGCTTATTCATAGTAGCACTTCCTTTCTTATGTCCTAAAAGGACTCCCTTACGGGAGCCCATAAATTTCTTATATAAATTAAATTTCAAAAAACTAATCCATGTCTTCAAATGCTTCTAAACCTCTTTTTGCTTCTACATTAACATCCCCATGCTTTACAAATAACATTGTGGCAAATGATGCAAATGCAAAGAATGTAGCATAAGGGAATAATGTAATATAACTAACATGTGCTAACAGCCATCCTGCAACAATAGGTGTTACAATCTGAGCTGCCATTGAAAAAGTATAATAATATCCTGTAAACTTTCCACTCTTAGAATCGCTACACATCTCAAGCACCATTGGTAAAGAGTTGACGTTGATAAACGCCCAGCCCATTCCCATGGTCGCGAAGAATAAATATAGAATAGGAGCAAAGCTATCGCTTATTATCGTAAATACGAATCCCGCAAAAAAGCTTACACCTAAACAAAGGATTCCTAAAAGAATGGTTTTCTTACGACCAATTTTCGATGCAAAAATCCCCGAAGGAATAAAAAATATAATAGCTCCTGCATTTGCCAGAAGCATACATTTTGATGCATCTCCCAATGCCATCTCCCACATTCTAACTGCGTAGGTGGTAAACCAGGTCTCTAAGCCGTTGTAAGCAATAAACCAAAGAGCAACAGACGCAAGCAAAAATCCCAAAGAACGTTTAACATCCTTTGGCAGAATTTCATTTCCGCTTTCATCTTCTACGGAAAGATTCTCTTCTGGGTGCAAAAGCTCATAATTCTCCACCTGCTTATGCATAGCCACCTCATCAACTGAAGTCATTACTATGCAAAGGGATACCAGCATAATGCCTGCCACCACCATGAAAATCAAAAGATAATTTACATGTGGCAAATCCTTAATCTTCGATGCTGGATAAAACACAGCGGCAACAATCAGATAAATGATTCCACCCAAAGCTCCCATAAGATTAATAATGGCATTTGCTCGTGAGCGAAGTGGTTTGATAGTACAATCTGCCACCATGGCAACTGTCGGACTGCGATAAGTACCCATGGCTACGAGAAGTGCACCAAGTATACCAATGAAAAGAACCTCTTTACCCATTGATGGATTCGCATAATAACTATTATCCACCAGTGGCAGCATCAACATAAGAACAACTGCTGCAATTGTGCCATACAAAAAGAATGGCTTGCGGCGCCCCATTTTATTCTTACATTTATCTGAAACTGCTCCAAAAAATGGAAGCAGAAACAGCGCCAAAACGTTATCCATTGCCATGATTACACCTGAAATGGTCTCGTCCAAGTGGAATGTGTTGGTGAGCACCAAAGGGATCAGGGCGTTATACATTTGCCAAAATGCGCAGATGCTAAGAAATCCGAAGCCCATCTGCACAGTCTTCTTAACGTCAAACTTCATATTCAATTCCCCCCAATAAACCGCGGTTACGCGGTATAAATAATCATCTTATCCGCATGCTGAGTTACTACGTTATCTACGGCTGGGATGGCACCCTTGAGTGCGTACTCGATAGCCTGGATTTCGTGAGCAAGTGGACGAAGCTCCTGATAGATAGCTTCCATGTGATTCTTCATATCGTCCTTGCTGTAGCCCTCTGGGAACTCAAGTACTACAAGGTGTCGAACCATCTTTGTCTCTTCCTCAATCTTTGTAAGGAAGCTGATAGACTTGATTTCATCGTGAGACTGGCCGTATTCAACAAGCTTTCCACGAATCTGCTCATTCTCCTCAGACTCCTTTGGAACACCGAGAAGAATCTTCTGTCCTGCAGGAATCTTTTGCTCCTGAACATTTCCCTGTGGAGCTCCATCCTTTGGTCCAAACTCTGCCTGGTAGCCTGGAGTGCTTGTAATTGTATCAAGATAAGGAATTGGCAATGTGCAAGGTACCTTATTAAATGGATTAATAGCGATACCTGCATAAGCATTGCCTCTCTTAAGCATTGCATAAACATCCTGGAAGCTGAGAATCTGTGTGTGAATCTTGCTGCCATCGCTTGCAAGACCTTCCCAACGACGAAGGGCATCCCAATCTGTAAATAATGGAAGAACCATGTTGTCCTGATTCTCTGGAGCGCCTGTAAGCTTGATTGTAGACTTTAACATATAAAATCCAATCTTTGTGTCCTTCTTGATAACTGTAACTCCCTGCTCGTTGACCTCTGGCTCCTGATCCATTTTGATAGGTGTAAGGAAATGTGCGTGGCTAGCCCAGTAAGCAACTGTGCCGTGGAATGCATTATCCTGTGCGTAATGAGCAAGACCATAGATGATACCTGCAAGCTCAGGATTTTCGATAGATACCTTAGGATTAATCTTCTCCTGTGGCTCGATATTTGTAACGATAGAATACTTTTTAATATCAGCATCATCTGGAAGTGTAAGCTGAAGTGAAACCTGAGTATCCTCAGCCTCATCTACGATTGAGCTTCTTCCGTCGATAGTAGCTTCAACAGCCTGTACTTCGCATTTAATAGGCTTTTTTGTAGGCATACACACGTAAACAGTGTCACCCTTAACAATCTTTCCAGCAAGCTGTCCTGTGATGATGCTACCATTGCCATCAAGCATAGTGGTGATGCCATCTATAATTACAGAAAAACGTCTTCCTGTATCAACATTGCTAGTCACATCAGTATCAGCAACTGCAATGTTTTCTTCTTTTTTCTTCTTGTCAAATAAACCCATAACAAATTCTCCTAGCTTTAAAATATTTCTTTTACGAATAGCCTTTTATTTCGGCAGTAAAACTATTATAGCCTACTTGCCATTGAAAAAAAACACCAGCCCCTTCAATTTCTCATTTCAGATGTCGATTTTACCACATTTTTTTATTTATATATCTTTTTGTTTCATTTCATTATTGCTATAATAATTTAAGTTAAAATTTCATACCAAAAGGGAGGTCATTATGAGCGACAAAAAAGGATTTGTATCAGAATTTAAAGATTTTATCATGCGCGGAAACGTAATGGATATGGCAGTCGGTGTTATCGTCGGCGGAGCATTCACAGCCATTGTCACATCTCTCAACGAGGATATCCTTACACCTATACTTGGTATCTTTGGGGGAACTGATTTCTCAGAACTTAAGGTTACTCTTGGAAGTGGTGATTTAGCACCTACTCTTACATACGGAAACTTCATTACTGCAGTTATTAATTTCCTTATCACAGCACTTGTAATTTTCTGCATCATCAAGGGTCTTAACAGAGCAACTGAGCGTGCTACTGCTCTTGTAAAGAAAAACAAGGAAGAAGCTGAGGCTGCCGAGCCTACTGAGAAGGATTGCCCATACTGCTACAGCAAGATTCATATTAAGGCTACTCGTTGCCCACACTGCACAGCTCAGCTTTAATTAATAATATTTGGAAAAATAAATATGGCTACTAAAAATCCCTTGAAAGAGATATCGTATATACGAATCATCTTCAAGGGATTGTTTTTTATGCTCTAGTAAGCGAACAAATACTTTCACAATGGTATGTTCCTGGGAACATATCCACGCACGCAAGGCGTGTTACCTTGTAGCCGCGGGCAAGGAATACCTCAAGGTCGCGGGCTAAGCTGGTAGGCTTGCATGAGATGTAGACAAGTGAATCTACGCCGTAGTCGATAATTTTATCAAGAGCCTTTGGATGAATACCATCGCGTGGTGGGTCTAGGATGATATAATCAGGTTTTTCTGTAATATCATCAAGAACCTTAAGAACATCACCTGCGATGAAATCACAATTTTCAAGACCATTAAGCTTTGCATTATCCTTTGCTGCCTCTACTGCCTCTGCGATGATTTCTACACCAGTAACATGCTTTGCTGCAGGTGCGATAACCTGAGCGATTGTACCTGTGCCAGAATATAAATCGTAAACCTCTGCTCCATCAGCACCTGATGCAATGAAATCGCTGGCTGTGCTATAAAGCACCTCTGCACCAAGTGAATTAGTCTGAAAGAATGAGAATGGTGTGATCGTAAATGAAAGACCTAAAAGCTCTTCCTTGAACCAATCCTGTCCGTAAAGAATCTCTGTACCTTCATCTGCAACAACATCTGCTTCTCTATCATTCTTTGTATGAAGGATGCCTGTGAGCTTTCCTTCCCAATCAGGGCAATTAATAAGTGCCTGCTTCCATCCCTCTAAGAGTGCTATCTCATAGATAGATGAAATCTGTGTGCTGGTAACAATATCTACCAAAATCTCACCAGTCTTTGCAGCCTTACGTACAAGAAGATGGCGAAGATATCCTTCGTGTGTGTTCTTGCGATAATATGGCTGCTTCGCATTTGCGAAGTACTCCAACGTAATTGTAAGAACTCTGCGCATATCAGCATCGATAATCTTACAGCCATCTACTGTGACAACATCATAGAAGCTACCCTTCTTATGCATGCCAAGAGTAAGAGGACCATCCTTTACCTCATCACCAAAAGAGAACTCCATCTTATTTCTATATTCGAACTGCTTTGGGCTGGCCTTGATTCCCTCATAAGTAGCATTCCATACATCTTCACCGACGACTGGAGCCATAAGGTCATGAATCATGCCTTCCTTTATCTTAAGCTGCTCATCATATGGAAGAGACTGATATGTACAGCCACCGCACTTTCCATAGTGCTGGCAGGCTGGGCAATCCATCTCCAATGGAGATGGGGCATCTACTGAAAGAAGATTTCCCTGTGCCTTTTCCTTTGAACTTTTTTTTACTCTTACAGAAACTGTCTGGCCTGGAAGGACGCCCTTTACACGGAGGCGGTCTCCCTCAGCAGTTTCGATTATACCTTTGTTAGGGAAGTTTACCTTTATAACTTTGCCTTGTACAACTTCTCCACGTTTCATAAATTACACCTATACTTTCTTTAACTTTGCGAAGGATGCAAACATCTTCTTCACGCCGACACCGTCAAACTCTACTGTGACTTCGTAGTCGCGACCTTCGTCGATGATATCTTTTACTGTTCCTTCTTTGAATTTGATATGGCTGACACGGTCGCCGATACCATATTCCAAATCGCCCTTTTCTATCTTTGTGCCGTTCTTATTGGCAACGGCTGTAGTTGAGCTGCCAACTGTGAATGCTGCGGCAGGCTTTGAATAGCTACTGGCAGGTTTGCTAAAGCTAGACACTGGCCTGCTAGGGCGCTGATAAACTGAGTACTCTCCAATAGGAGTGCTACTGTAATCCTCCATTGGCTTTGGCTCCCAAAGATTTCCTCTTACCAAATCCTCTGGAATCTCTTTTACGAATCGAGAAATCTTGTGGAAGGCTGTCTCACCTCTAACCATTCTCATGCGAGCGGCTGTCATTGTAAGATGCTCACGGGCACGAGTAATTCCTACATATGCCAAGCGGCGCTCTTCTTCAAGCTCTGAATCTGCTCCGCCACCATCAAAGATAGCTGCCTGACCTGGGAACAATCCGTCTTCCATGCCTGCCATATATACCCTTGGGAACTCCAATCCCTTGGCACCATGAAGCGTCATGAGCACCACGTAATTGTCGCTCTCTTCATAACTATCTATATCTGCAACAAGGGCTACATCCTCCAGGAATCCTGAAAGTGTAGGCTCCTCTCCATCATCCCTTGCATCCTTTTCGTAGGCAACTGCCTTTGTAAGCAACTCGTCAATGTTTTCGATACGAGCCTTTGCTTCATCAGTGCCTTCGGCTTTAAGCTCTGCTACATAATCTGTCTGCTCTAAGATTTCCTCAACGAGTGCTGAAACAGACTCCTCATGAGCAATCTTTCTAAGCTTTTCAATCAATGATGTAAAGCCCTGAATCTTTGTGGCTGCTTTCCCAATAGAAGGTACCTCCTCACAATGGAGCAATGCCTCATAGAAATTGAGACCACGCTCTCTTGCAAAATCAGAAACCTTAGTGATAGTAGTAGCACCAATTCCACGCTTTGGAATATTGATAATACGCTGAACAGCAATATCATCACTACCATTATCAACTGTCTTTAAATAAGCAAGAACATCCTTGATTTCCTTACGGCTGTAGAAATTTACACCGCCGACAATCTTGTAAGGGATGCCCTCATAAATCATCTTGTCTTCTATAAGACGAGACTGTGCATTTGTACGATAAAGCACGGCGCAATCCTTATAATCAGCCTCTCCTTTACGAACAAGCGAACCGATATTGCTTGCAATATAGCTAGCTTCTTCATAGGCACTGTCAAACTGCTGGAACTGGATTTTGTCTCCATCCTCAGCCTCTGTCCAAAGAGCCTTTTCCTTACGTCCCTCGTTATTTGCAATGACAGAATTGGCAGCCTCAAGAATATTTCCTGTGCTTCGATAATTCTGCTCCAACTTTATAACATGGGCAGCTGGAAAATGCTGCTCAAAATTCAGGATGTTATAAATATCTGCTCCACGGAACTTGTAGATAGACTGATCGTCATCACCTACTACGCAAAGATTCTGCTGAGCGCCAGTGAGCAAACGAACAAGCTCAAACTGGGCTGCGTTTGTATCCTGATACTCATCCACCATGATGTATTTGAACTTATCATTATAGTAAGCACGAACATCTCCATCCAAACGAAGGAGCTCCACAGTCTTCATAATCAAATCATCAAAATCGAATGCATTATTCTGACGGAGACGAGCCTGATATTCACGATAAACTGTGGCCTGACGTGACATGTTGAAATCTCCCATAGCACGATTAGTGAACTCCTCTGGGCCAATCAATTTATTCTTAGCATCTGAAATCACATTTAAAAATGTGCGCTCCTTAAACTGCTTTGTATCTATCTGAAGATATTTGCAAACCTCTTTCATAAGAGTCTTGCAATCGTCTGTATCATAAATTGTGAAATTGCTAGTGTAACCCTGTCCAAGATTCTCGCAGTAGCGGCGAAGAATACGAACACAGCTGGCATGGAAAGTGGCAACCCAAACACCATCTGAACCGAAGCCTACAATATTATCAATACGCTCGCGCATCTCCCTGGCAGCCTTATTGGTGAAGGTGATGGCCATGATATTGTATGGCATAACACCCTGCTCTATTAAATAAGCAACGCGATGTGTAAGCACTCTTGTCTTTCCTGAGCCGGCACCAGCCAAAATAAGCACTGGGCCTTCTGTAGTGACCACGCCTTCTCGTTGCTTGTCATTCAAAAAATCTAAATTCATTTTTCTATATCCTTTATCGAAAATATGTTCTGATTTATTTTATCATATCAAAACAAAACTAGCCATGAAAATCTATTTTTCCTTTGGCTTTTCTTTAGTACTTTCTTCGTCCTCACGGCGATTAGAAATGTACTGCTCAATCATCATTTTCTTAACGAAAACATCAAATGAAAGAAGGCAGATAAATGTAAAATCCTGAAGCACATCCTTGCTTTCTTCGTCCTGATCAACAAAAGCCTCGCGGCTGATATTATACTTTTTGACAATATCCTTGGTAACTTCCTTGGCAACCTTGCGCTCGTAGCCAACCATGTCGGAATAGATATCAAAGAAATCCAATCCCTCGCTGTCACCGTAATATTTTTCATTTATAGGATCCAAAATACTTTTAATATCCTTAAGTCCAAGGAAATTCTTGAAGTAATAAATGAAAATCAAATTGAGCATATGGTCCCTAGAATACTTTTTCTTTTCAGGTGGTGGCATAAGCTGATTCTTTGTGTAGTTGTTAATCATGGTCTTGGTCATAGCCTTGTCCTCTGTGGCCTCGCGAACAGTACCAAGCTCCTGATCCAAGAATGTAAGCACCTGATCCATGTACAAATCAATATTGGGAATATCCTCTGGGTGCACATAATCTATCTCTGCAAGCTGATGCAATATATTGTTAAGTCTTTTCTTTGATGAGTTTTCCATATTTTTCCCCTTAAACAAAAGATGAGATGTAGTTTCAGAAACTACATCTCACATTTTAACATAATTGATATGCAAATTAAATGAAGGACACGATTATTTAGAGATTCTCTTAAGAACCATATCATATCCGTCATTTCCATAGTTAAGCGCACGATTAACACGGCTGATAGTAGCTGAGCTGGCTCCTGTCTCATCCGCGATGTCCTGATATGTACGCTCCTCGCGAAGCATCTTAGCAACCTCAAAACGTTGCTTCATGGCAACCATCTCATTTACAGTACAAAGATCTTCAAAAAATTCGTATGCTTCCTCGACAGTCTCGAGGCTAAGAATGGCTCTTAAAAGCTCATCCATCTCTGCTGTTTCAAGTTTCTTATTCATTATTATAAATACTCCTACTAATCAAATAAAAATACTAAACTTCCTATAGACAACCCCCGTTGCTATGTTTAGTTTAGCACAGTAAAGTTTTAAAGTAAAGAATTACTACGAAAATTTTATAACCGCAAAAAATCGGCTCCCTAAAAGAGAGCCGAAGAATATTTTACGATATTTTTTTATAAATGTAAAGGATTTTGTTTGCCTCAGAAAGACATTTACCTTTATTTGTCTTTTAAAGGATGACTACACCCTTGTCGCCCGCATACTTAATATCTTCCTCAGGCCAGATAGAACACTGCACCTCGCCG
>JAFYYE010000100.1 GCA_017557715.1 Pseudobutyrivibrio sp. | reverse complement strand
GATTTTGAAGCTTTAATTCATCTACAAGCTCATTGATTTGCACTGTAATCTCATCAAAACGCTCTTTGCTGTATCGTACCAGATCCATTTTATTTATCGCAAATACGAAGTACTTTATTCCCATGAGAGAGCAGATTCTGGCGTGACGTCTAGTCTGAACAAGTACGCCCTGCTTTGCATCAATAAGAATGACTGCAAGGTCTGCAAAAGATGCTCCTACAGCCATGTTTCTAGTGTATTCTTCGTGACCTGGTGTATCTGCAACGATAAAACTACGATTGTCAGTAGTAAAATATCTGTAGGCCACATCGATTGTGATGCCCTGCTCACGCTCTGCCATAAGTCCATCTAAAAGTAGGGAGTAATCAATAGCACCACCTCTACTACCTACCTTAGAATCTAGCTCAAGAGCCTTCTCCTGGTCTGCATAAAGAAGCTTGGAATCGTAAAGAATATGTCCAATGAGAGTAGATTTTCCATCGTCCACACTTCCGCATGTAATAAATTTAAGTAACTGCATTAGAAATATCCCTCCCTTTTTCTACGTTCCATTGAGCCTGCTGCCTCGTTATCAATTACTCGTGTTGTTCTCTCGCTGGAAACAGCACTTAAGGTCTCATCTATGATTTCATCCAAAGTGTCTGCATCTGACTCAACACCACCTGTAAGTGGATAGCAACCGAGAGTTCTAAAGCGCACCTTCTTAGTCACCACCTCTTCGCCTGGAAGAAGTCTCTTTTCCATTCTCTCATCATCTACCATGATGATATTTCCATCTCTGTAAACAACAGGTCTTTCCTTTGCAAAATAAAGAGATGGAATTTCGATATTTTCTCTTTTTATGTACTGCCAGATATCCTTTTCTGTCCAGTTTGAAAGAGGAAATACTCGTACCTCCTCGCCCTTGAAAAGCTTTGTATTAAAGAGCTTCCACATCTCTGGTCGCTGATTCTTTGGATCCCAGGCGTGAGCAGAGTTTCTAAAAGAAAAGATTCTCTCCTTTGCTCTGGATTTTTCCTCATCTCTTCTTCCACCACCAAAAGCTGCTGTGAAGCCATACTTATCAAGTGCCTGCTTCAAAGCCTGTGTCTTCATGATGTCAGTGTAGGCACTGCCGTGATCAAATGGATTGATTCCCTGTGCCACACCTTCCTCATTGATGTACTCAAGCATGGTAAGACCATACTTTTTTGCAACTGCATCACGGAACTCAATCATTTCTCTAAACTTCCATGTGGTGTTTACATGTAAAAACGGAAATGGTGGCTTCTCTGGATAAAAGGCCTTCAAAGCCAGGTGAAGCATTACAGAGCTATCCTTTCCAATAGAATAAAGCATAACCGGCTTTTCGCACTCTGCAGCCACCTCACGAATTATGTATATTGCCTCTGCTTCCAGCTCATCAAGATGTGTCAATTTGCTCATAACTTTCCTCTCTAGTATTTGTTAGATTCCTTCGTATTTACGGTAATTGTTTCACTGCTGCCATCTAATCGCTTAACAGTCCAGGTTCTCAAATCTCCCTTGTCTTCAACAGAAAGAACGGAACCCTTTCCTCCTATATCAGCGCCAAGGAAAAATTCTATGGCTCCTGTCTTGCATTCCTTCAGACATGAGGTGCATCCCCAACAGTCCTTTTCTCTTCTGATTACAGCTCTGTTATTTACTATCTTTATAAGATTTCCAGGACAAACCTCTGCGCATCTTTTACAACCTACACAGGATGTGATTTTTATTCTGATACTCATTAAACCTCGCCTCCTGCATCTACCAATTTGTTGCCCTCGAAGGCAAAAATCAATGGCTTGTAATCATCCACAACAAGTGGTCTTTTTATTATTTTTATCTGATTGTCCTCTTTGATTGAATTGACATAGATTTCAAAATTCTTATCCTCATCAGGATAATTTTTGTTTTCTGCAAAGCTATGCCATCTGGTTTCTTTCCTGGCCTTTAAATGCTCTATAAGAGAAAGGCACACTGTTAATCTTTCTTTGATTTCGTAAATTTGTAATAGCCCGTCTGTATCATGAGCTCTCAGTGTTTCAAGAACCTCAAATAATCCTGTGATTTTTTCTTTGGCAAGATTCAGTCCTGTCTCATTAAACTGGTAAGCCTTTGTGATTCCGCCTGCATACTCATCCATAATTTTTTGCATGCTCTCTTCAAGCTGCTCTATGGTGATATTTTCCTCCTCATTATTTAGGAATTTTTCATACTGAGAAACTATGGTCTCCCAGCTGTCATCAGAATATGCCTCTTGACCTTCTGCCAAAAATTCTTCTATTCCAAGTGCTGCCAGCTTTCCTTCAACAAGAGCTCCCGTAACGTATTTTTGTGGAGCTCCTCCTGCCACATCACCGGCTGCATACAAGCCCTTTACAGTGGTGGCTCTTTTGTTGTCCACCCAAAATCCGCTTGCTGTGTGCCCGCCTACTATGTATGGCTCTGTACCCTCTATCTCCACATTCTGCTCAGCTGGTCCCTGACCGCCCTCCAGCCACTTTAGTGTCTGAGACGGAGCCATATTTAGATAGGCTTTGTAAAGCTCGTCCTCCTGCTCCTTTGAAATCTCATCAGTCTTAAGATAACAAGGGCCATTTCCAAGTCTGTTTTCCTCTGTCGTACCATAGACTCTCTCGCAGGTAGCAACACCATATTTTGTCTCGTATATTTCACCTTTGCCATTCATCTGCTTTGCTCTCACACCCTGAGCTATGGTTCCTGTTGGAGCGATTGTATCCTTGCATCTAAGGGCGATAAATCTCATTTCAAGAGTGGTCATCTCGGCGCCTGCGTTGATTCCCATAGCATAGCCAGCCCCGGTGTTAAATGGTGGGTACCACATTTTATGTCTGGAAAATCCAGGATTGTTTGGTCGATAAAGACCTGCTGCTCCACCTGTTGCTATAAGCACTGCCTTGGCGATTATCACGTAGGCCTTCTGACTATTTACATCAAACCCGACAGCTCCGAACACCTTGTTATCCTTCACCATAAGATCTGTGATATTAACATGATTTATGACGGTTACATTTTCCTGCGCCTCAGCCATCCTAGCTAAGATAGGCTTAATGTTTTCTCCGTTTATTTTTATATTTCGATTTCCTCTGGTAACGTATTTACCATTTTCATCCTTTAAGATAACTAGCCCGTTTTCTTCAAGCTTATGTGTCACCTCATTCAGATTTTCGGATATGGATAAAAGCAAATCCTCTCTGACGATTCCCTTAGCATCCTTCTTACAGTAGTCCACATAATCCTGTGGAACTCTTCCCTCAGTAATGTAAGCATTTATGGCATTTACACCGGCTGCAAGACAACCACTTCTCTTTATATTTGCCTTCTCAGCGATAAGCACCTTGTGCTTTCCGTTCTGGCCAAATGTATATGCAGCGTAGCAGCCTGCTGTACCGCCGCCAATTATCAATATATCTGTGTTTATTTTTTCTACCTGTATCAATTTTTCCATTAGCACTTCCTTAAATTACAACATCCTCTTCAGCCAGTGAGCTGTTAGTTGCCAGGAATACCTCATCCTCTGACACGATATAAAGTCGGTAAATAAACAAATCAACAGTCTCGCCAACCTTTATCTCAGGCTCATTTATACTTCTGTTTGCTGAGATAAGATTTCCATGAAGTCTCGCCTTTATTTCAAGACTGCTGCCTCTAAAGATGATATCTTCAACAACAGCCTCCTCAGCTGAATTTGCAAACTGAACGCTCTCACCCTTCTTAAATACACTTACGAACTCAGGTCGAATGTATGCCTTAGTGCCATCTCCCTTTCTGTTGAAGTATCTAAACTCCTGATAGTTTTCTACGGCTACAGAGTTGCCAATGAACTGAGCTACAAATGGTGTGGCTGGGTTCTTATAAAGCTCCTGTGGTGTGCCAGACTGCTCCACCTTTCCCTGATTAGTGACGATGATTTCATCTGCCACCTCGATAGCCTCGTCCTGATCGTGAGTTACGAAGATACTTGTGATATTTAGCTTTGTAATCATCTGTCTAAGCCATGTTCTAAGCTCTAATCGCACCTTGGCATCGATAGCAGCAAATGGCTCATCCAAAAGAAGAATCTGTGGATTTGGAGCAAGGGCTCTTGCAAAAGCAACTCGCTGTCTCTGTCCGCCAGACAGCTGGCTTGGATATCTCTTTTCTAGTCCCTCGCAGTTGATAAGTGACAGTAGCTCTGTAACTCGGGCTTTAATCTTGTCCTCTGGTACCTTCTTTACACGAAGACCAAATGCAATATTGTCATAAACTGTCATATATCTGAACAACGCATAATTCTGAAATACGAAGCCGATTCCTCGCTCACTTCCTGGAATGTTATTAACAACCTTTCCATCGATAATAATCTCTCCGGAATCAGGCTGCTCCAGGCCTGCAATCATTCGAAGGATTGTGGTCTTTCCACTTCCAGATGGTCCAAGAAGTGCCACCAACTTGCCCTTTTCGATGGAAATATTAATATCCTTTGATGCATGGAATTTTTTGAAATGCTTATTAATATCATGAAGCTCAACGTAAGCCATATTATTCACCCCTTTTACTTATTCAAATCAAGTTCCTTTTGTCCTCGTTTTTCAATTACAAGTCTCAAAATCAAAACTACTATGGCAAGCACCACAAGAATTGATGATGCCGCAAATGCTCCCGTGAAATCATAGCCCTGGTACAAGAGCTCTATGTAAAGAGGAAGTGTGTTTGTCTTTCCTCGAAGATGTCCTGAAAGTACTGATACCGCACCAAACTCTCCCATGGCTCTGGCTGTACAAAGAACGATTCCATAAAGAAGTGCCCATTTGATATGAGGGAAAGTTACCTTTCTAAAAATAGTTGCTGTGCCTGCACCCATGATTGCTGCAGCCTCTTCTTCATCTGTTCCCTGAGCTGTAAGAACTGGAATAAGCTCCCTTGAAATAAATGGAAAAGTAACGAATATAGTTGCCAGAACGATTCCTGGAACTGCAAAAATAATCTGTATGCCATAGGAATCTAAAATCGGATAAAGACTACTCTGACGTCCAAAGGTAAGTACATAGATAAGACCAGCGATAATAGGTGAAACTGTAACCGGCAAGTCTATAAAGGTCGAAAGAACCTTTTTACCTTTGAAAGCATACTTTGTAATGAGCCATGCTGCAGCAATACCAAATATCGTATTTACGATAACCGCTATTACAGTAGCTTCTATCGTCAGCAGTGCTGCCTTAATGGCATATTCATCAGATACTGCATTTATATATCCTGCAATTCCATCCTTCAAGGCTGTGATAACGATGTAAATCAGAGGAAGTATCAGAAATACTCCCAAGAATATAAAACTGATTGTAATTAGAGTGTATTTTAAAACCTTATTCTCTCTTCTTAGATTCATAATCTCTTCTCCTATGCTTTTCCATTAACCCTCTTTGATACAATGCTTTGTGCCAATGCATTTATAGATAAAATAACAATAGCTATAAGAAGCATTACAAGAGCGATGGAGGTTGCCGCCGAGTAATCGTATTCCTGAAGCTCTGACATAATTAGCAGTGGTGCAATCTCTGTTTCGTATGGAGTGTTTCCTGCAATGAAAACTACGCTTCCATATTCACCGATTGATCTGGCAAATGCCAAAGTAAAACCTGAAATAATGGCCGGTAGAATCTCCGGAAAAATTACTCTTCTAAATGTAGTCTTAGCATCAGCGCCTAAAATAAAGGCTGCCTCCTCGTACTGAATATCAATCTTTTCTAATACCGGCTGCACACTTCGTACTACAAATGGAATGCCGATGAATACAAGTGCTACTGTAATACCGATTCTGGTGTAGGCGATTTTGATTCCAAAAAGGTTGTAGAAAATCTGTCCTACCCACCCGTTTGTTGTAGTCAGATGTGTAAGTGAAATACCTGCAACAGCTGTTGGTAGCGCAAATGGAAGCTCTATGATTCCATCTATGAATCGCTTTCCTTTGAAATCATATCTGACTAATATCCATGCAAGGATAAGTCCCATGAACACATTTATGACAGAAGCTATAAAAGCTGTCGAAATAGATACAAAATATCCTGAAAGAATTCTTGGTCTTGTCACCGTATATACGAATTCCGAAAAAGATAGTTTTGCAGAAAAGACTACCAAAGAACAAAGCGGAATTAATACCACTATACTAAGAATTGTTATTGTTATGCCCATAGATATGCCAAATCCTGGTATTACACTTCTTCTACTTTTCATATCATTAATCCTCTCTGAAAAACCTTGGAATGGGTTGCCCCATTCCAAGAAATAATCTTATTGCTCGTAAATACTGTCAAAGTTTGCACCATCAGCAAAGTGTGTTGCACGAGCCTCAGCCCAGCCACCGAAGTGATTGATATCTGTCAAATTTACATTGTCATTAATCCACTTGCCATCAGCTGGAACCTCTGTGATTGTGTTTGAATCTGACGAGAATACATACTTGTCATAAATAGCCTTTGTACTTGGACGATAGAAGTTCTTTGCCTCAATCTCCTGTGCCTCATCTGAGTAAAGGTAGCTTAAGTATTCCTTTGCCACATCTGCTGTTCCGTGCTTTGCAGCAACCTCATCTACAACAGCTACTGTAGGCTGGCAGAGGATTGAAACTGAAGGAACTACGATTTCGTACTCTCCTGGATACTCCTGAAGCGAAAGGAATGCTTCATTCTCCCATGCGATAAGTACATCACCCTGCTTATTCTCAACGAATGATGTTGTAGCACCTCTTGCACCAGAATCAAGAACAACTACGTTAGCGTAAAGCTTCTTGATAGAATCAAGGATTTCATCTTCGCTCTGTCCTTGCTGCTCGAAGTAGTACCATGCTGCAAGGTAGTTCCACATTGCGCCACCTGATGTCTTAGGGTTTGGTGTGATAACACCAACATCCTCTCTAATCAAGTCGTTCCAATCATAAATGTTCTTTGGATTTCCTGAACGAACAAGGAATACGATTGTTGATGTGTATGGTGAGCTATCAAGATCAAACTCTGATGTAAAGCCATCATCAATAAGTCCTGCATCTGCAACTACCTGAACATCACCCTCAAGTGCAAGTGTTACCACATCTGCTTCAAGTCCGTTTGCAACCTCAAGGGCCTGCTTACCAGAACCACCATGAGACTGAGTAACCTCTACTGTCTGTCCAAACTCTTCCTGATAATGCTTAGCAAATACTTCATTATATGCTGCATATAATTCTCTGGTTGGATCGTAAGATACATTTGTAAGCTCGATAACTTCTCCTGAGTTTGCTGCTTTTATTTCATCTGTTCCTTCTGCTACTGATGAACCACTGCTACTATTTCCGCAAGCTACAAGAGATGCCGAAAGTGCTGCTACAATTGCCAATGATAAAATCTTATTCTTTTTCATATCATTCCTCCTCTAATTAATGTTAAATATATTCGCCTACTAGGTTGATAGGAATAATATCAGAACAACACCATGAATATCAATACCTTGTGGCATATTGGATATTAAATAAAAACTATGGCTGGTTATAGATAATATCTATAACCAGCCATAGGCTATCATCTAAAATTTCTTATCAAGCCAAATCCATAATTTATATATAACTGCACCCCATGCTAAAAATAAAGCAATATGAATCCACATAGGAAAAGATGATTTAAAATGCTCCCCGTTTACATATTTTGAAAACTGTGGGATATCGGCGTAATAATACGCGCCAGCGCCAAAATCAAGTCCATCAACCAATCCCAAACCATTTACCATTATGTAAACTGCCAGTACTACTATTCCTAGCACAAATAAGATACCAATTATTTTTCCAATCTTTTTCAATGTAGAATTCATAATTACTTTCTCCTAATTAATTAGTTTAAAACTGGAACTGGGAAGAACTTACCTGAAAGCAATACATATACTGCTACAAAAGTAAGAACGATATTAAACAACTGTCCAACCACATAAAGTGTAAGTGGCTTTCCACCTTTAAACTGCTCCTTGATTTCCTTGAAATTGGTATCAAGTCCAATGCTTGTGAAGGCAAGAACAAATGCCCAGTTCTTGTACTGGTCAAGTACGCCATTAATGCCTGAAACTGTATCCTTTCCTACTACTGGAAGGAAAATAAATGATGCGATTAGCGAAGCTGCGAAAAATCCAATGATGAATTTTGGCAGTCTGTACCATATTTCAGCTGCAGTAACCTCCTTGTTTCCTTCCGCACCCTCAACTCTTGTAGAGAAGAAAACTGCTACCGCAAATGCGATAAATCCGATAAGTATATTTTGAATTGATTTTACAAGTACAGCTGCTGTCTGCGCTGTCTCTCCAAGTGCAGTTCCTGCTACTGTAACAGCACCTGTAGAATCTACTGTTCCTCCGATAAGTGCGCCGCCCATAAGCTCACCAAGTCCTGTAGCCTTGATAATGATTGGCTCAAATACCATCATAATAACTGTAAAAATAATAGAAATAGAAACTGCAAGCGAAAGATCTGTCTTCTTTGCCTTTGATGATGCTCCTGCTGCGATAGCTGCCGAAGTACCGCAGACTGAAGTTGCTGTGGCAAGTGTAATTACAAGTGGCTTATTATCAATCTTTAACACTCTTGTTCCAAAGAACCACATGAAGATAATAACTACTGGTGTAACAATCCATGCAATTCCAAGTCCATAAAGACCAAAGTTAATAATATTAGAAAACAGTACCGAAAATCCCATGATTACAAGTCCTGCTTTAATGTAGTACTCTGTCTGTACTGCAGGCTTTAACCATTTTGGAACACCTACAGTGTTTGAAATAACAAGTCCAACAATAAGTGCCCAGAAAGCCCATTCCAAATATCTATTCAGTGTATATTCTGCCGAAATAAATCTTACTAATATAGCAAGAACAAAAAGTGCTGCGTATGCAGGAATATAGTTCTTTACTGATTCCCCCTTTAGCTTTACACCTACTGTAAACAGCGCACCAAGTACAAGTGCTGTTCTAAGAAGTGAAAACCAAAATGCTCCAGTGGAAAGCTGCTCAAAAACGCTTACCCCGTTTCCCCAGGTCGAAAATTTCGCAGCCGAAAAATCAAATGCCCCTGTGATTACTGCGATAGATGCAACTGCTATAAGAATTGCTCCTATCCAGATTGTCAACCAATCTTCCTTTTTCCATAAATCTGAGATCTGTGTTTTTGAAGTAGTTACTACTTCATCATCCACCAATGCTGTTTGTTTTACTGTAATGTCTGCCATCTTATTCTCTCCTCCTTTTCCTATCTATCTACTAGGTTGATAGGATTATATACCTGCCCATATTCCAAATCAATAATACTGGTATACGAATAAAATAATAGCCAGCTATAAATCGAATTTATAGCTGGCTATTTTATGATTGTATTAATAATACTATTCAACTGTTATCTGGCTTCTTATCATTCCCATCCAGCAAGTGTATGAGAAAACTCCTGCCTCAGTAGGTGTGAAATTAACTACATTTTCCCCTTCCTGAAGTGGAATCTGAAGTCCATATTCTGGAACTATAATCTGGCTGTTACAGCCTGTGAGCTTTCCTTCTGGAACTATGATAGTCCACTCTACAGGAACGCCAGCCTTAACTGTAATCGGCTCATAGTATGACCAATCTACATTAGAGACTGCCTTTTGAACATCACCCTCTGTAGCCTCTGCCTGATTATCACTCTCTCCACCTTCAGAGGAATACGATTCCTCTAAAGACCCATTCTCGTTAGCCAACTGACTACCGTTATTTATAGGAGCAACTGTGATTCCTGAAAGGGATAAACCATTTGAAATCATATTTATTCCTATGACAAAAATCAAAACAGCAGATACTGTAAGCATAACCTTCTTGTATTTCTGATTAAGCTTTGATGCCACAAAACCAAATCCAAACATAAGAGGTACTGTTCCAAGAGAGAATAAAAACATTGCTACAGCTCCCTTTACAACACTGCCAGTAGATAAAGCATAAAGCTGCATAGACTGAAGTGGACCACAAGGCATAAGACCATTTAAAAGTCCTATAACAAGTGATGAATTACCATTTACTCTCTTAAGTATTGTGCCGTAAAGCTTTCCTGAAAAATGGAAGCTGAGCTTTCTAACTGGTGAGAAAATACCAAGCATTGAAAAGGCCATAATCATCATAGCAACACCTACAATAACAAATATTGCTGAACGCAAATGACCTGAGAAAGAAATAAGACTTCCAATTCCACCTGCCAAGGCTCCCACTACCGTATAAGAAATCACACGTCCCAAATTGTATAGAACATTTGATTTTAATACTGTGCTTTCACTCTTAGCTGCAATGGCTCCCTGTGTAAGATTAATTCCACCGCACATGGCCACACAATGTACTGAAGTAAGAAGACCTATCACAAAAAGCATTGACATGCTGACTGTCTCATCAATGTTTGGAATGATATTGAAGAAATCCAGCCATCCCATATGGCTTGCCACCACATAAAGACCTAAAATCAAGATTAAGATAGCTGAAACGATCAATCTGTTTGAATCACTATCCTTTGGTTCATAGCCCGCTTCCTTTATCTTGTCCTTTATAGCATCAAGGGTAACCTTACTATCATCAAAATTTACCCAAACCTGCTCATTTTTAAAGCTGGCAGATACACTCTTTACTCCATTTAATTCCTTAACTGCATTTTTGATTGTCTTTTCGCAGTTCACACAAAACATTCCCTTAACAGGTATTGAAACTCTCTGATTCGACATAAACTTACTCTCTTCTATATTACTTGTTTCCACTTCTAACTACTAACCTAATAGGTTAATAGGATATTAGCAAAATCCAAAGAGAGTCTCAATACTTATTGTTCAAAATTTAATTTATAGCAATGTATTATAAATGCCTGGGCTATATTAAATCCTCAATATCACATTTAAGTGTTTTTGTAAGGGCTAATATTCTACTTTAATATTATTTTCTCTCCCAGGTAACTGCATCTGGCTTATATAAAGCTAGCGCATCGGTGTTGATGAAATCTGCTGGGTCGTACTGTGTTGGGAAATTCCCATTTTTGTAGCACCATTCTTCAACACTGTACAAATCCTCATATGCCTCCTGAGGGAATCCATACTCATGTGTGCTTTCCTGCCAGCCTGAAATTACTAAATCCTTTCTGAGACCTAAATCTGCTTCAACCCATCCTGCAAACTCCTCTAAATGTTCTGTTATATATGCAAAACCTTCTTCACT
>JAFYYE010000099.1 GCA_017557715.1 Pseudobutyrivibrio sp. | reverse complement strand
AGTGCCTTATTAAAAAGTCTTCAATACCAGAATTCTGGACTAAGAATATCATGACAAAAAATGGTGCGGATGATTATTTCTTGTGGCTTCTTATGTTAGCAAAGGGATTAAAATTTACCTATCACGACGAGGCTTTATATATCCACAGATATACAGCAGCCAATTTATCAGCGGACACCACAGTTACAGATGAATCAGTATATGATTTTATTGATTTATTAAATGACTGCGATTATTTCAAGCAGGAGGATTTATTCACTCTTCATGAAATGATTAGCTACAAGAATCAGTTTAGAGCAAGTGGTTTATTTGGAAAAATCACCTGTTCATTAGCAAATCTTGGATTGTTTATTGATAACATTAAGTTTAAGAAAAAAACAGGAACTGGGTACGGGTTTAATCGATAATGAAAGATATTGCCATACTTCTTGCTACCTTTAATGGTGAAAAATATTTAAGGCAGCAGCTAAAAAGTCTTTTTGAACAAACCAGTCAGGATTTTAGACTGGTTATCCACGATGATGGCTCAACAGACGGCACTGTGGATATTATAAATGAATATAGGGAAAAGTATCCTCAGCGTGTGGAAATCTTCTATGGAAATTCCTGCGGTGGTGCAAAAGAAAACTTTTTATGGATGCTTGAAAAAGTAGAGGCAGATTATTATCTTCTATGTGATCAGGATGATGTTTGGCTTCCAGAAAAGTTTCAGCGCTCATTTGATGCTTTAAAAGAAATAGAAGATGGCTTTCATGTGGCGCAAGCAGAGGTACAACCAGCTTGTGTGTTTACAGATATGAGAGTTGTGGATGAAGAGCTGAATAATATATCTGATTCCTTCATCAGATACATTGGGCGTCTTCCAGAAAACACTGCCTACACACAGATTCTTATCGATAATCCAGCTGCTGGTTGCACACTTTGTTTCAACCGTCAGCTTCGTGATTTGGTCGTGGATTTATTACCTAATATAGATTTAAAATATATTCCTATGCATGATGCACTGATTTTGGAAATCGCATCTATAATGGGAAAGGTAGTTGCTATTGATGAGCCGTTGGCATATTATAGACAGACGGGTCACAATACCATGGGAGCAATCACTGAGACTGATTCAGATAAGGCTTCCAGAAATATTGAGGATTTAAAGCAGGGAAGCTTTTTAGAAAAGAAGAAAGCCTTTGTTAACGAATCCAGAGCATTTGCAAAAGAAATTACAAAGGCAGATTGGCTTCCAAAGGATAAAAAGAATGTGCTTATTCGATTTGCCAACATTGGTGAAAAGGGGAAATTTAAGCGCATGAGCTTTTATTCTAAAAATAATTTTACCCGAGCTCATCATAATTTATGGTTCAGACTTTGGGTTTAAATTAAAGGAGATTAAAAATCTTATGAAAAAAACCTTACTTTACATGAAAAAGCATGCGGATTTCATATTACTAGATTTGCTTGCTCTAGTATTTGGATATTGCGTAGTAGTTCAGTTTAGATATTTGGCAAGACCGGTTCATCATGGAGAGCTTTTCTTTGATTATGGTGTTGTTCTTACAGCTGTTTATTTTATAATACTTATTCTCAGCCGAAATCTTTCTGGTGTAATTAAGCGAAGCTTTTTCAAGGAATGTCAGTCATTGCTTGTTCAGGTTTTTGTTAGCTGGGCATTTTTTACTGTAGTTCTTTATTCGATAAAGTCTGCCCAGAACTTCTCACGAAGCGTTTATGCAGCAGCCTTTGTATTATGTTATCTTTGCATTCTCTTTGAGAGAACAGCTTTAAAGTGTTTCATTAGATTTAGCAGATATCATTCGCAGCTTTGTCCAAAGCTTATTATTGTATGCGATAGCAACCATTCTCAAGAGGTTATCAAGCGAGTTCTTAAGGGCTCATTTGAGAACGATTATGAAATCGTTGGTGTGGCAATGAACAACGAAGGCGTGACAGATTATATCGACCATTTTGATTCGATGATTGGTCTTGATAAGCTTGAGGAATATATTACAGGTAAGAAGATTGATGAGGCATACATTGAGGTGGCTGATGCAGGAGTTGAGACTCACGTAATCAATGTTCTTCTTAAGCAAAACATTATTGCACATGTCAGCCTAAAGGAAAGCACAATGAACTATGTTGAGCAGGAAATCGATGAGATTAGTGGCCACTACGTAATCACAATTCGTGATACACAGGTTTCATTTGTAACAAGAGCTGAAAGATTAGAGACAAAAATATTTAGGAAATTGACAAAAAAGGATTAACATGAAGTCAGCAGT
>JAFYYE010000098.1 GCA_017557715.1 Pseudobutyrivibrio sp. | reverse complement strand
TGCCATCATAGGTCCATCGGGCTGTGGCAAGTCCACCTTCATCCGTACACTTAACCAGCTGGAGGATGTGTCTGGCGGTGCAATATATGTTGATGGCGAGGATATTACAAAAAAGGGAGTTGATATAAATGATGTTCGCCGTCGTGTGGGAATGGTGTTCCAGCACTTTAATTTATTCCCACATCTTACTATCAAAAAGAATCTTACACTTGCTCCTGTAAAGCTTGGGCTGATGTCTCAGGCAGAGGCTGATGCAAAGGCGTTAGAGCTTCTAGAGAGAGTTGGTCTTTCAGATAAGGCAGATGCTTATCCAGACAGTCTTTCTGGTGGACAAAAGCAGCGTATAGCAATTGCCCGTACTCTTGCTATGAATCCAGAGGTTATTCTTTTTGACGAGCCTACATCAGCACTTGACCCAGAAATGGTTGGTGAGGTTCTTTCACTTATGAAGGAGCTTGCCGATGATGGAATGACAATGGTAGTTGTTACTCACGAAATGGGCTTTGCAAAAGAAGTAGCAGACAGAGTAATGTTCTTTGATGAAAAGGGAATCAAGGAGGAGGGGACTCCTGCTGAGATTTTTGGATTTCCTAAGAGTCAGAGACTTAAGGAATTTTTGTCTAAGGTATTATAGGAATAATAAACGACTAAATCTCATCTGGGATTAACCTCATCAGTCACCTTCGGTGACAGCTTCCTCTTAGAAAGGGGAAGCCTTTTTTTTATTTTTTAAAGTAGTATAATGAAGTGAGTTATTTTGAATCAGGAGATGAATTAAAATGGAATCTACACTTAGACGTACTTGGGCAGAGGTAAATCTTGATGCCATTGCCTATAACTATAATAAGATTAAAGAGAAGATTGGCGCTGACACTAAATTCCTTGGAGTTGTAAAGGCTGATGCATATGGCCATGGAAGTGTTCAGGTGGGACAGCTTTTAGAGGAAATCGGGGCAGATTATCTGGCTGTCAGCAGCGCTGATGAGGCATTGGAGCTTCGTGTAAATGGAATCAAAATGCCTATTCTTATTCTTGGTCACACACCAAAGGAGCAGGTTGGCCGTCTTATTGAATACAACATTACCCAGGCTATCACCTGCAAGGCTAAGGCTGATGAATATAGTGCTGAGGCAGTTAAATGTGGTGGCACCTTAAAGGTTCATATTAAGGTGGATACTGGAATGTCGCGACTTGGATATCTTTGTGATAATGGATATTTTGATACAGGCGTGGATGGTATTGTTGAGGCTTGCAATATGCCAGGACTTGAGGCAGAGGGTATCTTCACTCACTTTGCTGTTTCAGATGAGTTTGGCGATGAATGCGATAAATATACAAAGCATCAGTTTGAATTGTTTACTGGTGTAATAGAGGCTGTAGAAGAGAAGCTTGGCAGAAAATTTGCTATTCGTCACTGTGCAAATACAGGAGCTGTTGCCCGCTTCCCAGAGACATATCTTGATATGGTTCGCCCTGGATTATTGCTTTATGGCTACGGCGAGTTTGCCCGTGAGATGGGGCTGAAGCCTGCTATGACAATGAAGACCACAGTCAGCACAATCAAGATTTATCCAGCAGGCACAGCAATAAGCTATGGTGGAATCTTCAAAACAGAAAAGACAACACGTATCGGCGTATTGCCATACGGTTATGCAGATGGATTCCTTCGTAGTCTTTCTAATAAGTGCAGTCTTTACACAAAGGAAGGTCCTGCAAAGCTTAGAGGAAAGATTTGTATGGATATGTGTATGATTGATATTACGGACATGCCTTCTGTTGACGTTGGTAGTGAGGTTGAGATTTTCGGTGAGAAGAATTCAATCGATGAGCTCGCCGAAATCGCAGGAACAATCCCTTACGAGCTTACTTGTGCTGTCAGCAAGCGCGTACCACGTATTTATCTTCGCGATGGAAAAGTAATTGAAAAAGAATTGATGTTAAGAATGTAAATGCTAAAAAAGAGCCTTTTAAAAAGGCTCTTTTTTGTCTCTCATTATGCGGTATACACCGATTAAGCTTGTAAAAAGTGAGAAGCAATCAAATGCAAACACTGTCCAATTATGAAGAATAAAATCGTAAGTTCCAAAGCATAAGATACTTCCAATACAACCAAGTTTTATTATAAGTGGATTCTTTGAACTGAGTGTAAGTGTAATGAGAGTAGCAGCAATAAATGGAAGCCAATCCATAAATCCGTGTGTGCCAGCCCTCTGAGGTAACCATGCAAACCATACGTTATATAACGAAATGTAAGTAACAATAAATTGTAAAGCAATAAAGAAAATCTTTAGTGGTGTGTTTAGATTCCATTTAAGGCAAATTAAATTCCTGAGAAGACTAATAATATTTCCGACTACAGCAGCGATGCCGCCGATA
>JAFYYE010000097.1 GCA_017557715.1 Pseudobutyrivibrio sp. | reverse complement strand
TGTTTATGACGATTATTACGAATTGTAAATATTAAGAAGTAAGAGGAGTATCTCTCTAGGTTTTTCCTAGAGAGGTATTTCTTTTTTTATGCGAATTTTCAATGAAATATCTGTGAAAGAACAAAATAGTCAGACAATAAATGGTATAGTATTGTTACGGTTTTATATTATCTGATAGTGTACAATCCGTATGTAATCTAAAAAGGAGCTAAAACTATGGAGAAGAAGAGGGGTTCTTTAAAGGCTACTTTAGTAGCGGTAATTTTGGCGGCTGTAGTAATTACAGCAGGTATTATTTCCACATTTACAGTAATTAATACGCTTACTACTAATTCAGAGCAGACAGAGGCCTATAAAGAAAGACTTTATGCTGATGTAAAGAATCAGCTTAAGTTTGAAACTGAGGAGGCTATGAGTATCTGTGCTTTTATGTATGCAAAACATCAGGCTGGTGAAATGACCTTGGAGGAGGCAAAAAAGCAGTCTGCAGATATTATTAGAGAGCTTAAATATAATGATGGAAGTGGTTACTTTTGGGTTGATACATCCAAAGGTATCAATGTAGTTCTTCTTGGACGCGATACTGAAGGCCAGTCACGATGGGATGCTACCGATTCAAGTGGTAATAAGTACATCCAGATGATGATAGAAAACGGTATGCAGAAAGGCGGTGGCTACACAAGCCTTATGTTTGCAAAGCCTAATGAGACAGAAGAACTTCCAAAGATTAACTACACAGCTTACTATGAGCCTTTCGACTGGGTTATGGGTACTGGTGTATGGGTAGATGACTTGGATGAAATGACAAATGTATATAGTCAGCATGCAGATGCTGCTCTTAGAAAGAGCATTATTACCACAATTGTTATACTTATTATTCTTATTATTTGCGGCGTTGTTGTTGCGTTATTCTTCGGTATAAAGATTACCCAGCCTATTTCATTGGCAGCAAGCCAGATTGTTCGTATGTCAAACAGTGACTTTACTGAAAATGAAGAGATGGATAAGGTAAGAACCCTTGTTAATAGAAATAATGAGATAGGACTTATATCTGAGTCTCTTGATATGATGCATGGCAATATTAGAAATCTTATGATGGAAATTTCTGATACTACCACATCTGTTGCCGCAGCATCTGAAGAGCTTTCAGCATCTGCATCACAGTCAGCAGAAGCATCAGAGATGGTTGCTACATCTTGTACAAATGTTGCAAATTCATGTTCAGGACAGATTAATGCCGTTACAAATGCCAGTCAGGAAACTGATTCATTTGTTTCAAATATGGATAATTTCCAGGAAGCAATTTCTCGTACAACTGAGATGATTAAGTCTACAAATGAAGCCGCTGTAAATGGTGCAGCTGATATGACTAATGCTACTGATATGATGAATAGCATCAGAGAGTCAGTTGAAAACACAGCACAGGTTGTCGAAGGCCTTGGTGAGAGACTTAAGAGCATCAACGAATTCGTAGTTACGATATCAGAAATTGCCAGCCAGACAAATCTTCTTTCTCTTAATGCAAGTATCGAGGCAGCGAGAGCCGGTGAGATGGGTAAAGGCTTCGCAGTTGTTGCCAGTGAGATTTCAAAGCTTGCTGATGATTCTAATCAGGCAGCACAGAAGATTACAGAACTTATCGCTGGTATTACAAAGAATTCAGAAGAAGCAGTTGAGGCAATGCATGAAGGTGCTCAGAACGTTGTAAATGGTTCAGAGCTTGTTAACGAGGCAGGACAGACCTTCAATAACATTGTAACCATGGTAAATTCTATTTCAGAAGAATCAAATACAATGAGCAGTATTGTTGAGCAGCTTTCTTCCGGTACAGAAACAATTGCTAAGAATATTAAGGATATTGAGCAGATGAGTATTGAAGTAGCCGATGAAACTTCTAATGTTTCGGCTGCATCACAGGAGCAGACAGCTTCGTCTTATGAAGTTGCTCAGGCATCTGATAAACTTGCTGGAAATGCACAGGAGCTTCAAGATTTTGTTGCTCGCTTCTCTCTATAAAATGTTTTATGAAAAAGTCACCCGTAAAGGGTGACTTTTTTGTGACTTGACTATACAATTACCATGCGAAAGTGATAAAATTTAGACAAATATATAGTATAGTGGTTGAACTATATGCATATGCAAAGGGAGAAGATATATGCAAGGAGAATATAAAGGCAAATCTGTTTTTAGCCGCAGATATGTGGGCATGAGCGAGGAAGCTATCCGTAGTGAAATCGACAGGCTCCAGGAGCGGGTATATGAGCTGGAGCGGGCACTGGATGCACTAAAGTCAGATGACAAGGAATTTATAAATTCAATAGAAGATAATCAGATAAAAATGGAGAAGCTTGTTAAGGAGCTGGATGAAAAAATCACCAAGCTTCAAAGCTCTCTTGATTATGATGCTCCTATTAAAAACCATCTTGATAATGTTACGAAGAATATGAGAGCAACATTGATGGATGCCAATAAGGAGAGGCTGAACTTAATCGCAAAGGTTCTTCAGGTTGATACTATATTGATTATCATTCTATTAGGATTGTTTATTTACAAAAGCTTTGTATTATAACAACGGGGGCTAATATGAATTGGTTTACGGTTAATGTGGTGGTATTCCTTGCAGGATTAAATCTTTTAGTAGGATTGCCTGTTCATTTCTTGAGAAAGAATGCAAGGAGAGAAGCCCAGCAACAGTTCCAAGAATACTGGCAGGGACTTGTAAATCTAGACAAACAGTACACACCACATATCGAACAACTAAACAAGCATCTTAATACGATTAATTATTGGCTGAGGACCACCGTAGATCCTACTGAGTCCGAGGAGGATAAGGAGAGAGTTGAGCAGGAGGATAGATTCTTTGCAGGTCTTATGAATCCTCTTGAGGCAAAAAAGTGGAAAGAGGCCGTTAAGAATGCCAGAGCCGAGGCAGAGACAGATGAGAGCATGAAAGCGGCCCGTTTAAAGGAATTCTATGTGGAAGATATGGAACCAATGGAAGTGGAACAGACAAAGATGAATTTTGTTTACTCTCCTGAAAACGGTGATTGTATCTACTACTGTGTAACTCCGGAGGCAATAGTTAAACAGGAATACAGGCACGTTATATTCTTTACCACATCGCGACCTACCGCTTTGCCAGTTGCTTATCCATACAAGTATGAAGGTGCCCAGATGTTGTCATTGTATAAGCATCCTGGACAGACTGTATGGTTCTTAAAGAACTGGAAGGCCATAAGGGAAGGTCTGGAGGGGGGACCTCTTGAGAATATAGTGGAGCTTGATGATAGCGTGGTAGATTTTGATTTATAGTTATTGGTGAGCTATGGGTGAGAGTGTCGATCGCGAAAAATTTGAGAGAGAATTTCTTGAAAGAAAGCCTAATCGCTGCTCGAAATGTAGAGGCAGGCTCAAGTACATTGGCGCGGGCTATTATGAGTGCTATGAGTGCGGCCATAAGGAGATAGATGATTTTGGCAGAATCAAGGATTATATTGATGAGCACGGCGCTTCACCAGCTGTAGTTATTTCGGATAATACAGGGGTGCCTATCGAGCTTGTAAACGGTATGCTTCGTGAGGGACGTTTGGAAATTCCCGAGGGCAGCTGTGTCTATATAAGATGCGAAAGCTGTGGCTGTAGTATCAGATATGGCCGTTATTGCCCTGATTGCATCCGTAATCGCACGAATAGTTTGAAGGGTATATATTTTAACCCTGACGTGGGAGAGAAGCCTCAGCACGAAATAAAGGATACTGACGGCCGAATGCACTTCCTTGGGTTTGGAGAGAAGTAGTGTAGGATATTTTTTAATACTTTATCACGCTAACGCATTACCGTACTGTGCTGACAAATGTCCGCAAAGAGTGTACAATCTGTTTTGTTGTGTTATTGGGAATAATGTTTTGGAGACACTATGAAACAGATTATTAAAACCGGTTTAATTGTAATATTTGGATTATTCTTATATGCATTGGGAGTTGCATTCTTTATTGAGCCATCAGGCCTTATCACAGGTGGTGGCACAGGTCTCGCACTTTTTGTTCATCACATGTGGGGCATCAAGACTTCTTATGCAGTCTTTGTTATTAATA
>JAFYYE010000096.1 GCA_017557715.1 Pseudobutyrivibrio sp. | reverse complement strand
TAGAACTTTTACATCCTCTAGCTTTAAACTACTGCCTTTATAATTTGACCATCCATCTGTCATTTTTTCCTGCAATTCATCATAATGAAATATCAATTCATTCATGTCAGTTACATTGATATTCAATGCATCTAGCAGAATTAATTCTCCATTTTTTTCAACTGCAACCTTCTCTTTTCCATCTGCCTCTATAGTGTAAAGTCTCATTTACCAAAACAAACCTTTCTTCACAAACTCTTCGGATTCTGCCGAAACAAAAGTATATCCTGTAGCATCAATCACTTCCCTAAGCCTATTGTCATCTATTTCTTCAGAAATAAAATTGGCAATTCCTTTACTGTGAGATGCTTTTACTTTTTTCGCATCCGGAAAAGCAGCCCTTATCGCATCATTGATATGTGCTTCACACATGCCACACATCATGCCATCTATTTTCACTGTGTATTTCTTCATAATAAATACTCTCTTTCCTATTTCACACAATTAAACACAGCTATACTTTCAACATTTGATACTTCTACTGTGCTGTACAATTTTGAGAGTCTAGCCTTTAAGCTATCCACTGTTTCAAAAGGTTCTGTAAAAAATCCGCTCTTAATATAAAACCTTCTAATCATTTTATCTGTGTGTTTATTACTACCTTGCACATAAAAACACCCACAGAATATTCCACCTTTTTTCAGGACGCGATAAGTTTCTTTATATGCTGCATCCTTATCAGGAAATGCATGAAATCCATTCAGGGAAGTGACCACATCAAAACTCTCATCTTTAAATGGTAGTTTTCCTACATCCCCCTGCATAAACCTCACATTTGTAATACCAACTTTCCTGCCAAAGTAGTTCCTGTCATCATTCCATCATAAAAGCTATGTGCACCACCCAAACTTTTGTAAGCTGATTTGATTTCATCCTTTCTACTCATAACCCCACTCCTCACCTTGTTTTAAACTGCTTCATCCATAAATTCATCTATAGCTTTAAGTACAGGCTCAGAATATTCTTTTTCTCCGAAAAGCCACTGCTCATGTTGCATATCAAACTCTCTAATATCAGGGTCATGAAAATATTTCTTGTAGCGCTTTAAATACTTCTCCCCCATTTTATTGGCATATATAAAATGAGCCCGTGTATGTTCTACCTCAATATCATCTTCAAGATGAGTCAATAAGTCAGTATAGTACTCATTCTTAATTGACTCTGGATTGAACTTTGAAAAACAGCTCATGAACTTCTCAGCAGTCTCGTCATTCATTAGAAAAAAACTCTTCAATTTTTCTTTAGTCTTATTCCGCTTCTTTTCGCTCTTTGTAAAGCTGGTAAGTAGCGGAACTACAAGCATAGACTGAAGCTTTGCAGCTACTTTTCCACTTTGGTCAAGGTCTGGACTACCAAAAATGGCATGGTCTATATGCACATTTTTTCTCATAACAAGCTGTCCAACAAAACTTGAACCAAGAGAAGAACCTATAGCACCATCAAGTCTGCCATAGTGATTCTCCCTTATATAATTCTCAATTTTCTCTGTTACAGTTATCATGTCAGGAAATATATCATCACTTCCATCAAAACCATCATAGTTTACACATATAAGATGATATTTTTCAGCAAGCTCCGAAATGACTGTTCCAAAATTTGTCTGCCAATCGCAGCACGTTCCAGGAAGTAACATAAGCGTCTTTCCTGACATGTTTCCTATTTCTTCAAATTGCATAATATCTAAGCCTCTTTTGCCAATTGAACCATCTGCTCCCACCCCTCTTTTGCTTCTTTTACTATTGGGAACACTGGATAACAATGGAACATTCCTTTTCCTACAATCATATTGTAGCTAACACTATATCGTTTCATTACTCTCTCAAAAGATGGAGCACAAGCATATAAAGTTTCATCAGAACCATATATAAAAGTTACCGGTGGACAATTTGTAAAATCACCTTTCTGTAACCAAATCATATAATCAGGAACTGAATTATCACCATGTCTCATTATTTCCACAGCTCGTTTCATATAATCTGCTGGAACCATGACATCCTTTTTTTCAAGTTCAAGCATACGCTTCCATTCTTCTTCTGAATTTACACAAGTGCCTGGCGAAAGAGCAATGATATGTGCTGGCATCGGAACATCTTTATGTCCATCATTAATATAAGCCACCAAGCCTAAAGCTAGGTTTCCGCCCGAAGACGAACCAAGTATGCTTATATTCTTTTCATCATAATCTTTAAGCATCTCCTTGTATGTTTCGTGTATCATTTCATAGGCTTTTGAAATTGGATAATCTAAACATAAAGGATAATAAGGTATGTACAAATCTAAACCTGTTTCCTTAGCAAATCTAAGTG
>JAFYYE010000095.1 GCA_017557715.1 Pseudobutyrivibrio sp. | reverse complement strand
GCCAGCCTTAGCACAGTTTCTCTTAAATCTACGAAGAGCGCTGTCTAATGACTCGTTTTCTTTAACTGTAACATATGACATAGTCTAATCCTAACCTCCCTCCATTTGGGGACTTGTACTCATTAATCTAAAAGCACTAACAAGCATTGTAACACAAAATCAAGTTTTGTCAACTGTTTTTATTTAATCATACCCTCCAGTACTGCCTTTGCCTCAACGAGCGCGTCCGCGATACCTGCTGGGTTCTTGCCGCCGGCCTGTGCCATGTTTGGACGACCGCCGCCGCCACCGCCAACCTTTGGTGCGATAGCCTTAACAAGATTTCCTGCATGTGCGCCCTTAGCCTGAGCATCATCTGTAGCCATAACTACAAGATTTACTTTGCCGTCGCAATCAGATGCAAGAACGATAACACCCTCGCCAAGCTTTGTCTTAAGATCATCACCGAGATCACGAAGTCCATTCATATCTACACCAGCTACTGATGTAGCAAGAAGCTTAACTCCATTAACCTCTACAACAGAATCCATAACATCGCCTACAGCAGCCTGTGCAGCCTTAGCCTTTAAAGACTCAAGCTCAGAGTTTGTCTCCTTAAGCTGCTTCTGAAGATGTGCAATCTTCTCTTCAACCTCTGCTGGCTTACACTTAAGGGCTGCAGCTGCAGCATTAAGCTTAGCCTCAAGGTCTGCATAATATTCAAATACAGCCTGTCCTGTGATTGCTTCGATACGACGTGTACCAGCAGCAACACCTGACTCTGAAAGAATCTTGAATGCTGAAATCTCTGATGTGTTGCTTACGTGTGTACCTCCACAAAGCTCTACTGAGAAATCACCCATCTTAACAACACGAACTGTATCGCCATACTTCTCACCGAAGAGTGCCATAGCACCGCTCTTCTTTGCCTCATCGATAGACATGATAGCTGTGTTAACTGCAAGACCTTCTGCAATCTTATCATTAACAAGCTTTTCAACCTTAGCAATCTCCTCAACCGTCATAGCCTCGAAGTGAGAGAAATCGAAACGAGTTCTGTCAGCATCCTGATAAGAGCCCTTCTGCTCAACGTGTGTTCCAAGAACCTCACGAAGTGCCTTCTGCATAAGGTGAGTAGCTGAGTGATTCTTGCAAATACGAGCACGACGCTCAGCATCAACAGAAAGTGTAACCTTCTCACCGACCTTAATCATACCAGTAGTCATTTCTCCAACATGACCAATCTTTCCACCCTTAAGCTTGATTGTATCCTTAACAGTGAACTGACCATTAGCTGTAGAAATAACACCTGTGTCACCAATCTGACCACCCATTGTAGCATAGAAAGGTGTCTCTGGAACGATGATTGTACCAATCATGCCCTCAGCAAGTGTATCAACGATTTCTGTCTCTGTAGTAAGAACTGTAACTGTAGACTCTGATGTAGTCTTGTCATAGCCAACAAACTCAGATGTAACAGAAAGATCAATATCATCATAAACAGATGCATCTGCACCCATGTAGTTTGTTTCTTTACGAGCTGCACGAGCTGTCTGACGCTGCTTCTCCATGCAAGCCTCAAAGCCCTTAGCATCATAACCAAAGCCCTTTTCCTCAAGGATTTCTGCTGTAAGATCTACAGGGAATCCGTAAGTATCATAAAGCTTGAATGTGTCCTCGCCTGAAAGCTCCTTAGCACCTGCGGCAACAAGCTTTTCTTCCATGCCAGCAAGAATTTCGAGTCCCTTGTCGATAGTCTTGTTGAACTGCTCTTCCTCAGCTGTAAGAGTCTTGAAGATGAACTCTCTCTTCTCCCAAAGCTCTGGATAGCCGTCCTTACACTCGTTAATAACTGTCTCTGAAAGCTTAGCCATAAATGTACCCTTGATACCAAGTGCACGACCATGCTTTGCAGCACGACGAATCAAACGGCGAAGAACATAACCACGTCCCTCATTTGAAGGTGTAACACCATCAGAAATAAGGAATGTAGATGAACGAATATGATCAGTAATAAGACGAATTGAAACATCATCAAGAGCATCTACCTGATACTGCTTTCCAGACATCTCGCAAATCTTATCACGAATAGCCTTCATAGTATCGATATCGAATACTGAATCAACATCCTGCATAACAACTGCAAGACGCTCAAGACCCATACCTGTATCGATATTCTTCTGAGCAAGCTCTTCATAACCGCCGTGTCCATCACCATTGAACTGTGTGAATACGTTGTTCCATACTTCCATGAAACGGTCGCAATCACAACCCACTTTACAATCTGGCGAACCACAACCATATTTCTCACCGCGGTCATAGTAAATCTCTGAGCAAGGACCGCAAGGACCTGCGCCGTGCTCCCAGAAGTTATCACACTCACCTGTCTCAGGATCACGATAGAAACGAGTGATACGCTCTGGCGCTACGCCAACTTCCTTTGTCCAGATTTCGAAAGCTTCCTCATCCTCACCATAGATAGATGGATAAAGACGATTTGGATCGAGCTTAAGAACCTCTGTAAGGAACTCCCAAGACCAAGCAATAGCTTCATGCTTAAAATAATCTCCAAATGAGAAGTTTCCAAGCATCTCAAAAAAAGTAAGATGGCGAGCCGTCTTACCTACGTTATCAATATCTCCTGTTCTAACACATTTTTGACATGTAGTGACGCGCTTTCTTGGTGGAATCTCCTGTCCTGTGAAGTATGGCTTAAGAGGTGCCATACCAGCGTTGATGAGCAACAATGAGTTGTCATTCTGTGGTACAAGAGAAAAGCTATTGAGGCAAAGATGATCTTTGCTCTCAAAGAACTCCAAGTAGGCGCGTCGTAAATCATTAACACCGTTATTCAAAACAAAGTCCTCCAAAAAATATTACTTGGAAGAAGAAAGGATTACTCCTCAATTCCTTCTTTCCTATTTTTAGACTTGCGAAGCTTAACTCCAATAAAGCCTCCGCAGATGCCTAATGCAACTAGTATGATCATTTTAATCAGATAACTTGCAAATGTAGATAAAAATGCAGACATAGCAATTCCTCCTAAATCACAATTTTTTAAACTAATTAAATCATAACTACATACTTAATCAAATTATAATCCAAACCATATTCAAATTCCACCAGTATTTCAGAAAAATAACAATAAAATCACTAAAATCAACTGGCATAATAAGAAACAATTTCTCATAAGCATTACCGCTCTTTGAATGTCTTTTGCTTCAGTATGTTTATCCTCATCCCCAATCATTCCATCAGCTAAAACTATTTCCAAAGCTCCAGCAAATGCAGATATAGCCTTTCGTCTGTCGCGCATATGAATATACCTGGCATTCTTTCCATTAAAATCACCAAAGGTATATTTCGCTGCAAAAACTGTAAGAACTCCACTAAACCAAGACGGAATGAAATCAATTATAGTATTAAGGCGGGCTATAGGCTCACCAAAGTACTCATAGCGATATGTTTTATGCCCTATCCTTTTATCAACAATGTCTATGCTGCGATACAAGAATCCTCCAACTGGTCCAAATAGAAAAAGAACCAAAAGAGGTGATATCACACTATCCGAAGCTTCATTGGCTATATAGGTAATTACATCAGAAGAAACTGCAGCTTCTGTATCTCCCTCTTCCTCGCACTCCATAAACAATCCTGCCGATTGTTTCATGGAAGAAATACCATCGCTGTAGAATTCACTCATTACATCAAGACCGCCATAATAAAGTCGTCTTTCATCTAAGCAAAAATAAGTAGCAACAGCTTCAAAAAGAACGCCAAGCCATGGGGCAATTTCATAACAAAGTAATGTGAAAAATAGAATTACAGAAAACACCGGAAGTATCACGAGAAATATCAACCATCGGCCCAGATTTCTTTGTTTATCTGGCTCAAGTAAAATGATTTCATCTCCCAAAAGTGCTCTATCCAAAAATGTAACCAGTCTTTTTATGGAGTCCATGGGATTCCATATACTGTACATTCGACCAAAAACAAACTCTAAAATTGTCCCCAATAATATTGCAACTACATGTAATTTACACATTTATTCTGTCCCTTAATGCTTATTTTGATTTACGTTTATGATAAAACTGCAATTGCTGAACATATCCCTGAAAACCACTATAGCTGTTATTTATATATGATAAATAATCATCCTTTGAATAATCACTATAATCCTCTGATATTATCTTCTTCATCCAAGTATCAATAGGATAGCTTTCCATAAAATGAAAGCCATAAAGCATGATACAGTTTGCCACTTTAGGACCAATACCTTTGATTTTCAGCAAATTATCATATGCTTCCTGATAAGGCAGCTTACTAATTTTTTCAATATCAAGTTCGCCGGAAACAACTTTTTTAGAAATTCCAATTATATAATCAGCTCGATATCCCAAGGCTGTTCCTTCCATAAGTTCTGCTTCTGGTATGTAAGCCAAAACCTGGGCAGACGGAAAATGAATCCCATCCGAATATCTATCACATAAAATCTGAATGGATTTTTTAATTTTGGGAATATTATTATTTTGAGATATTACATAAGAAATAAAAACTTCCCATAAATCCTGCCTGAGAATTCTCATTCCAAAGGAATCTTTTAATGAATCATTAAGAAATCTATCATCTGATTTTCTAATCCTATCATTAAAGGCAATGTAATCTGTTTCAAAATCAAAATAGTTTTGCCAAAAACCCCATTGATTTTCATCACAAACAAAATCCCAGGCATCTTTTTCTTTATTTAAATAAAAATATATATCATTATTACCTGAGCAAGCGCTGTAGGTATCTGGCATGCCGTCTTTTCCTTTGGTTTCTTTTTTCATTCTGAATACCTGTCCAGAATTCATAATAACCTCAGGATTAAACTCCTCTGGAGTAAGGGTCTTACTAAAAATCATTCTAGTCCTCTATTTCAAAAATCATATTTTCTTGGTCAATATCTATTATCCTGTCTTTAAGGTTCGCCATACCTGGCCTTCCCTTAAATCGCTCAATCCATTTATAATCGCCCCACATGTGCATTGGGAAGATATAATCGCACTCTATATTCTTAACAAAGTACTCCATTCCTAGGAAATATCCATCTTCTCCCATTCTTGAATCGAGCACCACAAAACCAATATCAAAATGTCTGTTTAATAGTGGTTTCAACGCACGCTTATACTCTCTGCCGTAAACCTCGCCGTAAAGCTCGCCACGACCTTCTGCATTCCACCAGTTTAAATCTCCAGCATGATAAATATTCAAACCATTTACGTTGATAACAAAAGCGACTCCCGCGTCAGTTGAACGTAAGGTTTCTATTGTCATATCATCAACATGATACTTTTTCAAAGGAGCAACAAAGGTGATTTTTTCCTTTATAGATAATTCATAACCATTTCTTATTAGGTAGTTCTTTCCAAGACGAATATCCTTAGATAAAATAAATTGAATATTCTCCCGTCCCTCAGCAAGCTTTAAATTGTCCAGCCACCAATGATCCTTATGGCTATGACTTGCAAAAACATATAATGTCTTTTCAGGTGAAAGCTGTGGCAGCGAACCTCTATATTCCACCAAATCACTACATACTGCTCTGTCAAAATAATCAAAGAGCAAATATCTATCATCCAGTTCTACTAAAAAAGAACTGTGCATCAAATAGTAAACTTTAGTCATTATTCAAGCCCTTCTCTTCTGCAATAAGTTTTATTTTATCTCTGGCATTAAGAAACGCATAGACAACAAGCGGATCAAAATGCGAACCCGAGCTTTTAGCTATAATATCTATGGCCTTATCAAAATCAAATGCTTCTTTATAGCTTCGTTTAGAAATAAGTGCATCAAAAACATCGGCAACAGCCATGATTCTAGCAGATAATGGTATCTTATCTCCTGCAATCCCATAAGGATAGCCGCTTCCATCCCATTTTTCATGATGATACAACGCCAAATTTCTAGCTTCATGCAAATAGCCAGTGCTGGAATCAGGAAGATTTTTAATAACACTATCAATAATTTCCGCGCCTACAAGTGTGTGCTTTTTCATGATATCAAACTCTTCATCAGTCAGCCTTCCTGGCTTGTTCAATATTACATCACTTACACTGATTTTACCAATGTCATGAAGAGCTGCAGATTGATATACATCTGAAATGAATTCATTGGTAAGTTGTTCGGTGTATATTCCATCCTTTAACATCTCGTCCATAATGAGTTCAACATATTCGGCCGTGGATTTAATGTGATTTCCAGTGTTATGATCTCTACTTTCAACAATATCAGCCAAAACAACAATCAGAGCATT
>JAFYYE010000094.1 GCA_017557715.1 Pseudobutyrivibrio sp. | reverse complement strand
GGTTACAGAGGCAGTTAATCAGCCACTCATCTCCGTGACAGCTGTTGGCAAGGTTAAAAAAGGTCAGATGGTTTCCACAGGCGGTGCAAAGCCTGATATGGATATCGTACTTACAAAGTGGATAGGCCTGGAGGGCACATCCATCATTGCAAAGGACCACGAACAGGAGCTTCTTACACGCTTGCCACAATCACTTGTGGATACAGCAAAGGGCTTCGATCAATACCTAAGCGTTCTTCCAGAAAGTCGCATCGCAGTGGAGCACGGCGTTGCAGCTATGCATGATGTTACTGAAGGTGGCATTTTTGGCGCTCTTTGGGAAATGGGAGAGGCTTCAGGAGTAGGCCTTGATGTAGATTTAAAAGCAATCCCTGTTAAGCAGGAGACTATAGAGGTTTGCGAGTTCTTTGGAATCAATCCTTACGAGCTTATTTCTTCGGGAGCGATGCTTATCGCCACTGAGGACGGCAATGGATTAGTTCGCAAACTTAATGAGGCGGGGGTAGCATCCGCCATTATCGGGAAGTCCAACTCTTCAAATGACAAGCGCATCTTAAACGGTGAAGAGGTACGTTTCCTCGAACCACCGAAAACAGATGCACTTTATAACGTATAGATTTTTGTTTTTCCTCAGAAAAACAGAAATCATAGACTTGCACCGAAAGGGGATTTTATTATGAGAGAAAAAATTTTAACTTATATTGAGCACAACAGTAAGATTGACCTTAGCGATTTAGCTATGATGCTTGGTTGTGACCAGGCTACAGTTATGAATGAGTTGGAGGCTATGGAGCAGGAGCATGTTATCTGTGGCTATCCTACACTTATTAACTGGGAAAAGGCTAGTGTAGAAAAGGTTTCAGCACTTATTGAGGTAAGAGTTACACCTCAGAGAGGCATGGGCTTTGATAAGGTTGCTGAGCGCATCTACAACTATCCAGAGGTTGATGCTGTTTATCTTATTTCAGGAAGCTATGATTTCATGGTTTCAATTGAAGGACATACACTTAGAGAGGTAGCAGATTTCGTTTCTGCAAAGCTTTCTCCACTTGACTCAGTGCTTTCTACTCAGACCAACTTTGTACTCAAGAAGTACAAGGACCACGGTATTATCATGGCAGAAAAGCATGTTGATGAGAGGGAGAAGGTGAGCTTATGAGAAACCCTCTAAATAAAACAATTACATCGATCAAGCCTTCGGGTATCCGAAAGTTTTTTGATATTGTGGCAGAGATGCCAGAAGCAATTTCGCTTGGTGTTGGTGAGCCAGATTTCGATACACCTTGGAAGGTAAGAGATGAGGCTATTTATTCTCTTGAGAGAGGCCGCACTTTCTATACTTCAAACTCTGGTTTGAAGGAACTTCGTATTGAAATTGCTGATTTCTTAGCCCGTCACTACGGATTAAAATACGACCCACTTACAGAGATGCTTATGACAGTAGGTGGTTCTGAGGGTATCGATGTTGCACTTCGTGCAATGCTAGACCCAGGTGATGAAGTTCTTATTCCTCAGCCAAGCTATGTTTCATACGAGCCTTGCACTATCCTTGCAGGTGGCGTCCCTGTGGCTATTAATCTTAAAGAGGAAAACGAATTCCGTCTTAAGCCAGAGGAACTAGAGGCAGCTATTACAGATAAGACAAAGATTCTTATTATGCCATTCCCAAACAACCCAACTGGTGCTGTTATGGAAAAGGCAGATTTGGAGCCAATCGTAGAGCTTGTTAAGAAGTACGATTTATTTGTACTTACAGATGAGATTTATGGCGAGCTTACATATACTGGAGAGGGACATGTTTCTATCGCATCCTTCCCTGGAATGAAGGAGCGCACTATCTATATCAATGGTTTTTCAAAGAGCCATGCCATGACTGGATGGCGCTTGGGTTATGTTTGTGCACCAGCAGAAATAGTTCAACAGATGACAAAGATTCATCAGTTTGCTATAATGTGCGCACCTACCACAAGTCAGTATGCCGCAGTTACAGCTATTCGTGATTGTGATGAAGATGTGGCAAATATGCGTGAAGAGTACAACGATCGTCGTCGTTACCTCCTTAATCGCTTTAAGAAGATGGGCATAAAATGTTTTGAGCCTTATGGCGCATTTTATATTTTTCCATCTATTGCAGAATTCGGCATGAGTTCAGAGGAATTCTGTACTCGTCTTCTTAAAGAAAAAGAAGTAGCCGTGGTTCCAGGCACAGCCTTCGGGGAATCAGGAGAGGGCAACGTGCGTATTTCTTATGCGTACTCCCTAGAAGCGCTAAAGAAGGCCATGGACCGTATAGAAGAATTTATAAAGGAATTAAGAAATGCTTAATATTGTTTTACATGAACCGGAGATTCCAGCTAACACAGGAAACATAGGGAGAACCTGCTGTGCAACTGGAACCAGGTTACATTTAATAGAGCCTTTAGGCTTTGTTTTGACCGATAAAACAGTCAAAAGGGCTGGCATGGATTACTGGGACAAACTTGAAGTGTTCCGCTATGATAACTGGGAAGATTTCAAGGCTAAGAATCCAGATGCAAAAGTTTACATGGCCACCACAAAGGCCAAGCGTACACATGTTGAGGTAAATTACGAGCCAGACTGCTACATAATGTTCGGCAAGGAAAGCGCAGGTATTCCTGAGGAAATCCTTGTAGACAATGAGGAGAATTGCGTTCGTATTCCTATGGGACATGATATACGCTCACTAAACTTATCAAATTCAGTTGCCGTAATTTTATATGAGGCACTTAGACAAAACGACTTCCTCGGACTTGAGACCGAGGGTAATTTACATAGACTCAACTGGAAGGAATAGTGGGTACCAATGTCGATTATCAAATCAAAGAATTTAGTACATGAATATATTAGACGTGATGAAGAGGGCAACGTGGAGTCAATCCAGGTTGCTCTTGATCATGTTAATCTTAATGTAGAACCAGGCCAGTTTATCTCTATTTTAGGACATAATGGCTCTGGAAAATCTACTTTCGCCAAGCACATCAATGCACTTCTTACACCTTCTGAGGGTACACTTATTGTGGATGGAATGAACACCTCAGATGATGAATTCACTTTTGCAGTACGTCAGACTGCAGGAATGGTTTTCCAAAATCCTGACAATCAAATAATTGCATCAGTTGTAGATGAGGATGTGGCATTTGGCCCGGAAAACATTGGTGTTCCAACAGAAGAGATTTTGAAGCGTGTTGAGAAATCTCTTAAGATGGTGGGAATGTACAAGTATAAGAGTCATTCTCCAAATAAGCTTTCAGGTGGACAGAAGCAGCGTGTGGCTATCGCAGGCGTTATGGCTATGGAGCCAAAGTGCATTATTTTAGACGAGCCAACAGCCATGCTTGATCCAGACGGAAGAAAGGATGTGCTTCAGGCAGTTCACACCCTTAACAAAGAAAAGGGAATCACAGTTATTCTTATCACTCACTACATGGAAGAAGTTGTAGATTCTGATTATGTATTTGTTATGGAAAAGGGAAAGGTTTTCATGGAAGGAAAGCCTCGTGAAATCTTCAAGGATGTTGAGCTTTTGAAGGAGCATAGCCTTGATGTTCCTCAGGTGACACTTTTAGCGCACGAGCTTAAGAAGGCAGGTCTTCCTATGCAGGAATGTGTTCTTACTAGACAGGAGCTTGTGGATAGTCTTCTTGAAATACAAAAAACTGGTGGAAAAGCACCACAGATTTCACACGCAACAGTTGATACTGCTGCAAAAGCTGCTACAAAATCTGTAAACAATGAATTGATTTTAGATCATGTTTCATATAAATATAGCCCAGGCACTGCCTATGAAGTGACAGCTCTTGACGACATAAGTCTGTCTATCAAAGAGGGTGAATTTATCGGAATTATTGGACATACAGGAAGTGGAAAATCTACACTTGTCCAGCATTTAAACGGCCTTATCAAGGCTACTGAGGGTCATATCTATTATCGTGGACAGGATATTTACGACAAGGATTACGATATTAAGGATCTTCGTACTCAGGTGGGAATGGTATTTCAGTATCCAGAGCATCAGCTTTTCGAGACTACAGTTTTTAAGGATGTTCAGTTTGGCCCTAAGAATCAGGGTCTTGATGAAAAGGAGCAGATTAAGCGAGCTTATGAAGCACTTGGTCTTGTTGGTTTGCCAGAGGAGTTTTATCTCGCATCTCCATTTGAGCTTTCAGGTGGACAGAAGAGAAGAGCGGCTATTGCTGGCGTTATAGCAATGAAGCCAAATGTTATTATTCTTGATGAGCCAACAGCAGGTCTCGACCCTAAGGGTAGAGATGATATTCTTGGCATGATTAGTGAAATGCATAAGAAGCGTGGTGATACCGTTATTTTGGTTTCGCATTCCATGGAGGATGTGGCAAACTATGTAGACCGTATTATTGTTATGGATGCAGGAAAGCCAGCTTTTGACGGCACACCAAAGGAAGTATTCGCTCATTACAAGGAGCTTGAAGCTATGGGGCTTGCAGCACCACAGGTTACTTATGTGATGAACGACCTGAAGTCAGAAGGCTTTGATGTTAAGACGGATGCTACTACTGTAGAAGAGGCAAAGGAAGAGATTTTATGCTACGTGAAATAACCTTAGGACAATATTATCCAGCAGAATCTGTGCTCCACTCGCTAGATCCACGAGTGAAGCTGTTTGCTACGCTGGTTTTTATAATCACACTTTTTTCTGCAAATAATGTAATACTTTTTGGAGCAGTCCTTGTAACACTCATTGGCATTATCAAAATGAGCCATGTGCCATTTTCATTCATGGTTAAAGGACTTCGTTCCATTATCATTTTGCTTATTATAGCAGGTTTGTTTAATTTGTTTTTGACTCCAGGACGAACTTTGTGTTCATTCTGGATTTTTACTGTTTCAGATGTAGGTCTTAAGAACGCTGTGCTTATGACAAGTAGAATGGTGCTTCTTATCATCGGTACATCTATAATGACACTCACCACCACACCTAATCAGCTTACTGATGGTATGGAGAAATCTCTTGGATTCATGAAAAAGTTTAATGTTCCGGTTCATGAGATTTCTATGATGATGTCAATCGCCCTTCGATTTATTCCAATCCTCATTGAGGAGACCGATAAAATCATGAAGGCTCAGATGGCAAGAGGTGCAGATTTTGAGTCTGGCGGACTTATCAAAAAGGCAAAGAACATGGTACCACTTCTTGTACCACTTTTCGTCTCAGCATTTCGCCGAGCAAACGACCTTTCATTTGCCATGGAAGCAAGATGCTATAATGGTGGAGAGGGACGTACTAAAATGCGCCCACTTAAATATGAGTCTCTGGATCAGAGGGCTTATATTTGTATAGCAATTTATTTAATAGTTTTTTATTCAGCAAAGGTAATTTTATAATATGCGAGTAATGATTGTTGTGGCCTATGACGGGTCAAATTATTCTGGTTGGCAGATTCAGCCAAACGGAGTGACAATTGAACAGAAATTAAACGAGGCTCTTACAGATCTTTTGCAGGAGCCAATTTCTATTATCGGAGCAAGCCGCACCGACGCAGGCGTACATTCTTTGGGAAATGTTGCAGTTTTTGACACAAACTCCAGAATGCCCGCTGATAAAATCAGCTTCGCTCTTAATCAGCGTCTGCCTGATGATATCGTGGTGCAGTATTCCTGCCAAGTGGAGGATGATTTCCATCCTAGATATGCTCAGTGTCGCAAGACATATGAGTACAAGATTTTAAATCGCAAGATGCCAGACCCTACCAAGCGCAAGGATACTTTCCACTATTATTACGATTTAGACGTAGATAAGATGAATGAGGCGGCTGCTTACCTTATTGGTCAGCATGATTTCACTTCATTTTCATCTGTAAAAGCACAGGTTAAATCCCGCGTTCGTACTATTTATACCGCAAAGGTATATAAGGAAGATGATGTTATCCACATCCGTCTCACAGGTGATGGCTTCCTTTACAACATGGTTCGTATTATTGCCGGCACCCTTATAAAGGTGGGGGCAGGAGAGATGGAGCCGATGTACATGTTAGAGATTTTACGTGGTCGTAACCGCGAATTAGCAGGCCCAACAGCACCAGCCCACGGTCTCACAATGATTGGTATAGAGTACGAATAAATGAGCCAATTTGATGTTGACGAAAGCTGATTCGTATTGTATACTATAACGGCTGATGTAGTAAGGTAACTTATTTCTGTTAGCCCGGAAATGAGTTTTACTATAACATTCTAAGAAGTGCCCGGACATCACTATCTTAGAGCTTTTTAGATTTATTTAAGGAGGAATTCTCAATGAATACTTATATGCCAAACCCATCTCAGCTTGAGAGAAAATGGTATGTAGTTGATGCAGAAGGACAGACACTTGGTCGTCTTTGTGCAGAAGTTGCAAAGGTTTTAAGAGGTAAGAATAAGCCAGTCTTCACTCCACACGCTGATTG
>JAFYYE010000093.1 GCA_017557715.1 Pseudobutyrivibrio sp. | reverse complement strand
GGTGCTCTTTCAGCAGCATATCCTACAGTAGATTTCCTTACAGGACTTACTGACGCTGGTATCGAGTACAATCAGGATCTTGTAGATTTCTATACAGGTTGGAGAGATTCAAGACCTTCAATCGGTATGATGGGACAGGATTGGACTATTCCAGAGCCAAAGGTAGATGAGTATGGCAGCCTTATTTCAGACGCTAAGAGCTTCTCTGATACAGCTATTTTCTTCATCGCACGTTCTGGTGGTGAAGGCGCAGATCTTCCAATGAGCTATGATGGAAAAGAGACATATTCAGATGATGGACAGAGCTTCTTCGGAGCTACTGGTGTTCGTTACTCTGATCAGGCTGATGATCTTGATGCTTCAAAGACATATCTTGAGCTTTCAAACAGAGAGCAGGCACTTCTTGATGAAGTAACAGCTAATTTTGATAAAGTTATCGTAGTTGTAAACTCAGCTAATGCTATGGAGCTTGGCTTTGTAAATGACTATTCACAGATTAAGTCGGTTCTTTACTGCCCAGGTACAGGTCAGACAGGTTTTGACGGACTTGGTGAGATTCTTGCAGGTAAGGTAAATCCTTCAGGTAAGACAGCAGATACATTTGTAGCTGATCTTCTTACAACACCAACAGCAAATAACTTTGGCGATTTCGATTACACAAATATGTCAGAGTACGGTGTTGAGAATATGTTCGCAGAAGGCGGAATGTCTTATCCAACATTCGTTAATTACGTAGAGGGTATCTATGTAGGTTATAGATTCTATGAGACAGCATATGCAGAGGCACAGGCTGGCAACATGGAATTCGATTATGACAACGCAGTTGTTTATCCATTTGGTTATGGATTATCATACACAACATTTAAGCAGGAAATGAGTGATGTTACTGTAGATGGAACAAACGTAACATTTGACGTAACTGTTACTAATACAGGTGATGTTGCTGGTAAGGACGTTGTAGAGGTTTACTTCAATCCTCCATACTACAATGGTGGTATTGAGAAGTCTGCAACAAACTTAATTCAGTTTGCTAAGACAAGTACTCTTGAGCCAGGTGCTTCAGAGACAGTTTCAATCTCATTCCCAGTGGAAGAGATGGCTTCTTACGATACAGATGGCGAAGGATGCTATGTATTAGAGTCTGGTGATTATGAGATTTCAATCAATTCAGATTCACACACAAAGATTGCTGCAGATACAATTAGCTTTGATGAGACAATCGTTTATGATGAGAACAACAAGAGAGAGTCTGATCAGGTAGCAGCTACAAATCAGTTTGATTTTGCAAAGGGTGAGAATTTCGAATACCTTTCAAGAGCAGATGGATTTGCAAACTATGACGTAGCTACAGCAGCTCCTACAAGCTTCGAACTTGGAGATGAGCTTAAGGCTACATACTACAACGAGACAAATTACGATCCAACAGTTTATAACAATGATTCAGATGCTATGCCAACAACAGGCGCAGACAATGGTCTCAAGCTTGCTGACCTCCGTGGTGTAGATTATGATGATGCTAAGTGGGATGAGCTTCTTGACGAGCTTACAGTTTCTGATATGAATACACTTATCGCGCTTGGTGGATATGAGACTTCAGCAGTTGATTCAATCGGCAAGATTATGACTTACGATTGCGATGGTCCTGCTTCAATCAACAACAACTTTACAGGACAGGGTTCTATCGGATTCCCAGCAGCAGTTATGATTGCTTGCACATGGAACAAAGACCTTGCACATGCATTTGGTGATTCAATCGGCCGTATGGCAAACGATATGGACGTATCTGGTTGGTATGCTCCAGCTACAAATACTCACAGATCTGCATTTGCAGGACGTAACTTCGAGTACTACTCAGAGGATGGCGTTCTTGCAGGTTGGATGTGTGCAAACGCAGTACAGGGTGCTAGAGAGCACGGTGTATACTCTTACGTAAAGCATTTTGCAACAAATGATCAGGAGACAAACCGTACAGGACTTCTTTGTACATGGCTCAACGAGCAGTCACTCCGTGAGATTTATCTCAAGTCATTCGAGATTACATTTAAGAATGCTGATCCAGGTGCAACAATGGTTGCATTCAACAACATTGGTACAGAGCCAGCAGAAGCTTGCTCAGCACTTCTTAACACAGTACTTCGCGGCGAGTGGGGCTTCAAGGGATTAGCTGAGACAGATTACTTCGGTGGTTATGGTTACCAGGATTCAGATAGAATGATTAGAAATGGTTGCGATCTTATGCTTGCAACATATGAGACTCCACAGTCTACAGTTACAGATCAGACATCTGCAACATCTGTAAACGCTATGAGAACTGCTTCAAAGAATATTCTTTACACAGTAGTTAACAGCCGTGCTTATGATACAACAGTAAATACAGGCCTTCCTACATGGGTTAAGATTCTTTACGCCGTAGATGCTCTTCTTATTGCACTTATTGCATTCCTTGAGTTCAAGGCAATCAAGAAATATCTTGCATTAAAGAAGGAGACTGAGCCTACAGTAGAGGCTGAATAGTTGAACTAAATATCCTAATTTGATAAAATCAGTTAGGTTACTAAACGAGGACGGGCAACCGTCCTCGTGTTTTTGAGGAGATTATTATGAAGTTACTTTCATTTGCTGTACCTTGTTACAATTCGGCTGCATATATGGAACATTGTGTCGAGACACTTCTTCACGGAGGAGAGGATGTTGAGATTATTATTGTAGATGACGGAAGCCAAAAGGATAACACTGGCGAAATTGCAGACCGTCTTGCTGCTGAGCATCCTACAATTGTAAAGGCTGTTCATCAGGAAAACGGAGGCCATGGTCAGGCTGTTAATACTGGTCTCAAAAATGCTACAGGCCTTTTCTTTAAGGTAGTAGATTCTGATGATTGGGTTGATTTAGAGGCTTACGACAAGATTCTTAAGACACTTCGCCTCTCAGTGGAGAATGGAAAGAATCTTGATATGCTAATCTCTAACTTCGTTTACGATAAAGAGGGCGCCAGCCACAAGAAGGTTATGTCATATTCAAACCTTCCTAAGAATCAGTATTTTACATGGGATGACTGTGGACATTTCAGAAAAGGTCAGTACATTCTCATGCATTCTGTAATTTATCGTACAAAATTACTTAGAGACTGTGGAATGGAGCTTCCAAAGCACACATTCTATGTGGATAACCTTTATGTATACTATCCACTTCCATATGTTAAGACTATGTACTATCTTGATGTGGATTTCTATCGTTACTTCATCGGAAGAGATGATCAGTCTGTTAACGAGAAGGTTATGATTTCTCGTATCGACCAGCAGATTAAGGTTAACAAGCTTATGCTTGAGGCCTACGATTACAAGAATATTAAGAATTCACATGTTAAGAAATACATGTTCAACTACCTAGAAATGATTACAGTTATTTCTACAGTTCTTCTTATGAAGAGTGGCACAAAGGAGCACCAGCAGAAGCGCCATGACCTTTGGAAATATATCAAGTCTTACGATTATTATCTCTATCGCAAGCTTCGCTACGGATTTATGTGTGCTACTACAAATCTTCCAGGCCACGGTGGTCGAGCTATTTCTATCACAGCTTACAAGATTGCACAGCGAGTGGTTGGTTTTAATTAATCATCAAGAGTAGTTAATAGTAATAAAAGTACAATTCTCAAACTATATATCGGATAATATATAATACTCAGATAATATGTCTGGGTATTATTTTTTTTGCCAAATAATAGATATTTTTGCCACACATCTTTTTTTTGCTTATGAAGTGATTTAGCATAACATATGGGTACGATTATCCGTATCTCTGTATTTGGTTGTTTTACGTAATTATTACTGCAAAGTAATACGAGGGAGTTGAGCAAATGAAGAACAGATTTAATCGCAAATTATTATCGCTAACACTTGTGCTGATGCTGATTATGGCATCATCTATTGGCGTGTATGCTGATGATGAGAATCCACAACCAGCAGCAGAAACAGTGCAAGTAGAAGCAGGAATTAATAATGTGGAGTTGGGAGCGGCGCCAGAAACACCAGCTGTAGAAGCTGAGCCTACTATAGTGCCAGAGGAGCCAGTTCCAGAGGCTGGTGAACCTACGCCTGCGGCAGACCCAGAGCCTACACCAACGCCAGAGCCTACACCTCTGCCAACACCAGAAGTGACTCCAGGCCCAATGGTGACTCCAGAACCTTCGGTAACACCAACACCGGAGGCTGAAGTTACGCCTACACCTACTCCAACACCAGAGCCTACACCAATGGAAAATCCTGAGGAGCAGGAGGAGCAAATTGAATATAAGTATCGTGACAACAGCGATGGTACACATACAAAGTATCATATCGTTACCGTTGCAGGAGAAGATGAAGAGGTAGTAGACAATGCTGCTGAAGAGCATGATTTTATTGCCCATAGGTGTATTTGTGGAGCTATTGAACCTGAAGTTGAAATACTAGAGCCACAGGTGCCACTTAGCAAGGGCAGAAGTATTGAAGTCACCGTAGGTGGCTATAAAATTCATGTTCTCATTCCTTTGGACTTCTTTATGGTTGAAGATGTCTACAGTGTAGACTTCAATGCCAAAGTAATTGAAGTAGAAGATAAAGACACCGCTATTAATAAGATTAAAAATCTTTATACAGTAGACGGTGTTGATAAGATGCTGGCTTTTGATTTTAGTTTTTCATATAACGGCGATGTCGTACAGAAAAATCCTAATTGCACTAGTGATATCTGCATTATTATTCAAGATTTAGATTTCGAACCTGATGCAGTAGTTCATGCAGTTGGTGAGTACGACAAGATTAATTTCATAAAAGGTGAAAACACAATCACCTTCTACGCATCAAGCTTCTCACCATATTATTTGCTTCATTTTGGCACAGAGGAGCCTTCAACTGATGAGCCAGCAGAAGCTACAGTTCTCTACAAGGATTGTGCTTATGGATCAGCTTATACAGATGAAAAGCATTATACAGGTACAAAGAAGCTTGCAGATGTAACAGATAAGAATAGTTATGCTATTCAGGTGGCAAACAATAATTCAGGAAGCTACTATGAGGTAATCCCAGCAACAAAGGATGAGGAGAGCACCAAAAAGGATAGCTATTTCATTTATCCAGAGTCAACAGGGGACACTTTCAACTTCCATTTCACTGCACCTGAAAACTACTATATTTATAGTGTAAAGCTTGTTGAGGCAAAGGATTATAAAAATGTAAAGGTGGTTGATGGTAGCACACATAAACCATCTGGTTCTTATGTAACATCATTTGATACAAGCTATACACTTAAGAAGATGGGCGAAGAATATTACGTAACCAGGTAGTTGTAAATCTTCAGCCTATTCCAGTTAAGTGGGCAGGAGATGAGAGAGACACTACAGATGGAGCATTATTTGTAAATTATAAGAACAACACTGATGCTTTAGGTAGTGACTTCATCTTTAATAATGGTGGTAAAAGTGGAAGCAACCACTGCTATTTCCAGTATGTATATCAG